>NZ_LFJB01000088.1:0-5310 GCF_006658625.1 Bradyrhizobium sp. UNPF46 | reverse complement strand
TCGTGTGCGCGCTGCTCAACCGCTCACGGGCCAAACCCGCCCTGCGATTGCCGGCGCGCCGATGCACTCCACGTCCACCGCCACCCGGCCCGCGTATCGTGACGATCGCGAAACGCCCCTTGTCCTTGGGCCGGGATGGCGAAGAGATACGACATTTCCGAATTTCGGTCAATCGGAATCTTTTGGGAGGATTCTTGATATCAACCGCATGATCGGCGGTGTTTCGCCAGACGAGCAAGAAAGATTACAGGGCATCACATTCTAAAGATCCGCCTCTGGCTCGAAGCCGCGGCGAACACCTATACCGCAACCATATTAAGTGCACCGTCATCGCAATTCCAAAATCAAGTAGTTCTGATGCGAGCTTCAACTCGCACACCGGATTCGTCCTCGGCTAGAACGCGCCCACATGTCAATCCTTGGGATGATGCTGATCGACGCAACGAGCTCAAAGCCGGCTCATTTCCGGCAAACAGAAAATGACCTCCGCCGCCAGCTCCAACCAACTTCCCCCCAAAACACCCTGCCGACATTCCGAGATCGTAAAGAGCATCGATCTCTGGCGTCGTTATGCCGATCGAATAAAGACGCTTCGCCACCCAGTGTCGGGTCAACTCCTGGCCGTAGGCTCGTATATCCCCTGCCCTAATGATCGCCTCGATCCTTGTTGTTTGTGCTCGCAAGCGCTGCACTTCATGATGAAGATCAGCAACCGGCGGAACAAAAGCCAACACATCCTTGGCAGCTCTTCGAATACCAGTATCGATCAAAATGAGCCCCGGAGCGATCGTTCGCGCGAAATCTGAACCGAGCTCCCTCTCGCGCCGAAACGTGGTCTTTCCACTCTCATCAATCGAAATGCGCAGCATTCCGCCCAAGGCGCTAGCTGACGCGTCTTGAATCGAGACCCTAGAATTGAACTCATCGCGCTCGATATGCATGGCCAAGCTAATCAGCTCATGTGTCTGAAGTTGCATTTCACGGAGCTGCATTATTGCGTAAATAAGGGCAACGCAAAGAGCGCCTGAGCCACCGAGGCCGGCCCCTGGCGTTATGGGGGCCCAGATGCGAATGTCTCCACCCGCCGGGGCAATGGACCTAACAATTGCTCCTACCAGTCCGTCCACTTGGTGAACAGGAAGCGGACCGTACCAAGGGCCTAGTTCACTACATGCAAGACGCAATTGAGCGTCCCTCCGAAGCGCAACTCTAACATTCAACCGCTCCCGAAGAGCTAGCATGAGAAGCTCAGAATTGCCGAAGGCCACAGACGACGAGAGATCTAGTCCGCCGCCGGCGATGGACAAACGAAATGGTGCAGTTACGTGAATCTCATCTGGCATAGCCTTAACCCAAGGACGAGCCACATTTGTGGGCAAACACGCGGGCGACCGAAGATCAACCGCCCCTGAACGAGAAATTAGCCAAACATCTTTATGTTTCAACAGAATCGCATCTGCTATCAGATAAGCTATTAGTGCTCCGCTTTCTTCAATCGATGTTTTATGCCGATGATTGAACTTAATGCGGCAAAATTCGCTGGGACGCTCCGCTTCAGCAACTCAAAGATCAGATAGAACGGCGAAAAGAAAAAATCCCAAGAATCGATCAGATCTCTCCTCCAAAAATAGCATAAACAGATGGCAAATTCTCCAAAGTAACACAGCAAATAGAGTGCGGGCAAAGTCCCACCTAGAAGCGCTGATACCGTAATAGCGACTAGCAAGTAGGCGGAGGTATTCCAGCTGATGCTATTGAGCATTCCTTGGAGCGCAAAGAACACAGCTTTGAATCGAATTAAGAATGGGTAATCCGCGAGCCTACCTCGCAGCTGTCCTAGAAAGTATAAGTACTGTTGCACGCCAGCAGCCCATCTGTACTGCTGGCGCCATCCTTCGATATAGGTAACGGGGGAGTCGGCGAGTTCGAACTCCGGCACTATGTGCACCTTGCGGTTCAGCACCGAGCAGATGTAACCCAAATGAACATCTTCCAAAATAGAGGCCGCGGGAAACATGCCAACGGAAAGAAGCTGCTGTAATTCAATACAAAGTCCATGGCCCACGAGATGATAGTGCATTTGCCCGGTCCATCGATGCAAAAGCATTCTTCGGCACTCATGAGTGATGGTCCACCGCGATTGGTAGAGCGCCTGCCCCTTCTGAAGCACACTCAACTTCGAAAAGTTATCTAAGAACAGCGCTGGTACATGCATTATTCCTGCATCTTGCGCCATCCCGCTCCTGATAAGATGGATGACTCGCCTTGGTACCTTACTATCGATATCTAACGTCAGTATCCAGCTTTTTGCAGGCGAACCATCAATGGTCGCGAGCGCGTAGTTGATTTGCTTTGCTCGATTCGAATTTTGGTCCGGATCTTCCACGATGGTGACCGATAGATCGCGCTCCACTTTTGCCTTTTCCGCCAGCGAAAGTGTTAGGTTCCTAGGATCGACACCGGACCGCTCTCGAGAAGAGCCCACAACGATAGCAGCGCAATTGCCGGCAACGTCGAGAAGTTCGCTCAGCCGGACTAATGCGGCATCAATCGACCTCTCCTCCTTGTAGACGGGAAGAATGATAATCAACCGATCAGGCGACGATACGGCCGCTTGCTGCTGACCTTCGATCCACTTCAAGAATCCGATCGCAAAAATACAATTGAACAGGGATCGAAGGAGAAGGATCAGAAGAAAAAGGTCGATGAACAACATGATCATATTTTCGATGAGAGGTACCGCAGTGCTTCGACGACACAGTAGACAGTGGAGGCACAATTTCGAACTTCTAGTTCAACCTGTCTAACAAGGGTAGCCACGGTCTCATCAACGACCGGCATAACCTTTATTGGAAGACGCTCCGCTAGGCAGTAGAAGGATCGCCTATACAAGTTCTGAAAGTCTGGACTTGTGAAAATTGAGTTGCCCCCACCGCGCGATTGCCATCGCTCTAGTTGCACTTCATTCTGAACATCAAAAAACACGAAGAGCTTAGGCCTAATAACTCTAGAATCTCTGAGCAATTGCACTGGCAGTTCCACATCACCATGCTCACCGAGGCGCCCTCTTACGAAGTTCGTTACAAGCGCCGTCAGAATAGTGCGATCGCAGACTATTGGCGAATTGGCGCCGGTGAGGGCAGCGCAACGCTGCTCCTCAATTGCAAATACCATTTTAAGCGCCCCGTTAGCATTCAGTTCTGTAAGCGTTGTGCGCTCGCCGCCGGTGATCATCTCCCAATACTCTGGAACGAAAAAAACTCTATGATTCTCACGACAATACTGAAGACCAATGGTAGTTTTTCCGGAACAAACGTTGCCCTCTAATCCCAGCACATAGGGACCATTGTCATCGGCGACTCTGGATGTGAGAGTGCAATTCACAAGGGCTCAACCGAATGATCTGAATGAGGAGGTATTGTGAAAGGTATCTACTACGTAGCAACTGGCGCAAAGTACTTGGCTGAGGCGGAAAGATCGGCCCAGAGCATCGAGCTTAACTTCCCGAGCCTACCGGTGGCAATCTTCACCGACCAGCGGGTAGATAGTCCGATCTTCTCCCAGGTCGTGGCCGCCCAACAGCCGAAGTGGTCGTTCGAGGATAAGATTGAAGGCCTCTTGGCCTGCCCGTTCGACGAAGCTTTGTATCTCGATTGCGATACAGAAGCTTGCGGCTATACCTCACACCTGTTCCGGCTCCTCGAACGGGTGGAGCTTGCCGTCGCACACGCTTCTTGGCGCTTCTCGCCGCCAGTGGTGGAAGGCAGAGTTGTCGACGGCTCCTATTTAGACCTAAGCGTGCCATCCTGCTTCCCTGAGCTCAATACCGGTGTTATACTATTTCGTAAGACAACGGCTACAATCGGCTTTTTTCGCTTGTGGCTCGCGATCTATCGTTCGCAGCTTCATGGCCCTGTACAACCGCGCCACGAACAACCAGCCTTCCGCACAGCCTTATGGAATTCTGGCTTGAGTCACACAATTCTCCCGCCAGAACTAAACTACCGCGTTGACTTTCCAGGTTACGTGGGAACGTCGATCCAAATCATCCACGGCCGCCACCCGCGACGAATTGAGATCGCAAGACGCTTAAATGCGGGCCAGGGAGCTCGCGTCTTTGTACCAAACCTCTTCCAAATGCATGACTCCGCAGAACTACTGGAGGGTAGTGGCCATGACGATGACGCGTCATAGCTCTGAACCAGAAAGTCCTCTCAGATATCGAAGCGTTTCCCCTGGGCCTCGAGTCCTTATGAACCTTCCTCCAGCATGCGCAAACGCAAGTCCGGTTTTCAGATCGTCATCCAACAAGTAGCAGTCGGTTATTGGAATCTGATATTTTACCCCGAACCAATCGAAAAAAGAATCGTCGGTTTTGAGCATCCCAATGTCTGACGAGATTACGAGATCATCAAAGACGTCATACAGACGCAGGGCTCTAACGGTGTGAGCCTTGAAGCAATCCATATTTCCAGTCACTAAAAAGACTCGAAGCCTTACACGAAGCAACCGAATTAGCTGAAGTATCTCGTTGTCTATGAAAGCGGTCTGACAATCAGTTATCAATATGTCCCTTAGCAACTGTGCCTCAATGCGCGTGGCATCGTGAAGGTAATCCACGACATAGTTCGATGTAACCTGACCTCGCATCCAGCGACGTACCAAATCTCGATTTTCAACAAAGAGCTTTCTTTGAACTTCTTCAGCCTCTTGCGCCGGCAAAGACCGCCAGAAATTATCGTCAGAGATCGTACCGTTGAAATCGACAAGCAAGCCGAGCATGGATGGGTTTCACTGTTAGATTCGTAGAGATCGCAGCCTACCATGCGCGACGATCCGAAACAGACACAATTCCTATCTATATTTCTTGCTTGCGCGCCGACTTCCCAACCAACCGGCAACGCTCACTGGGCGGAATGGCCAGCGAATCGGCCCTGGATGGGTGGCTATGCTGCGATCTCTCCACAATCAGCAAACTGCCGTTTCGCCCGCATCGCTCTTGCTGGACAAGTCAGAGTTGGTTTGCAATTGCCCCCAAAAAATACCAATTCGGGAGAGGAAGAAAATCTTCGCCTCAACAATTCTGCTAAGTTTCAAATGCTTATAGGAATGATTGATTCCGGCTAGGGAGACGAAGCTTGGTTTCCCCGGTTTCCTCTCCCAGGGGGCTCCCCTCCCTTCCAATCGTCATATCCCCCCTGTATAAACCGGCAGCTTCTTCCGTTATTCGAAGGAGCTCATATGAACGACCTGCACGCGTGGCTTTCACAACAGCACCACGGTTTGCGGACCTTCCAGACCTTTCAGCAC
>NZ_LFJB01000096.1:0-5791 GCF_006658625.1 Bradyrhizobium sp. UNPF46 | reverse complement strand
GCGCCAAATTGGGCCGCGCCTACCCCAAAATACCCGCCGAAGCGGTGCAAAAACAAAGAGTCAAAACCTCTGTGTCGAGGTACTAGAAGCATTTTCGGTTCTGATTGAATCAGAACCGAAGCTCTAGATTCTTGTTTTGACGCGCTTTCTTCACGCGAACCGGTGTCCACTTCGCTCGAAAACGCTCTAAAATCTCCCGCTCCGCGCGAACCTCATCCCGATATGATTGCGGTCCACGTCCGAAAGGCGATCCCGCTTGTACGCCACATCGCGGCGCCGGCCCAATGGCGGCGGCCTTCGCAAGAAGCGCAATTTTCGGCCTGCATTTCTAGTTGCTGGCAATCCGGCCATCGATCACCTGGATAATCCGGTCGCAGCGACGCGCCAGATCCATATTGTGGGTGACCAGCAAGAAGCTCGTGCCACTCTCCCGATTGACGCGCCGCATCAAATCGAAGACGGCATCGGCCGACTTGGTGTCGAGATTACCCGTTGGTTCATCCGCGAGCACGAGATCCGGCCTCATGGCCAATGCTCTGGCGATCGCCACCCGCTGCTGCTGTCCGCCGGACATGTTGTTGGCAAGGTTGCTTCCGAACTTGTCCAGTCCCACCTGAAGCAGCAGATGCTCCGCTCGGGCCTCGATCTCCGCGCTCGGAAAGCCGCGATCCGCCAGCATCGGCATCATGACGTTTTCGCGTGCCGTGAACGCGGAGATGAGCAAGTGATACTGAAACACGAAGCCGATGGTACGACCTCGCAGATGCGTGAGCTCATCGTCCCCGAGCATGGCCGTATCCCTCCCTTTGATCAGGAGACGGCCGGAGGTCGGGCGGTCGAGCAGGCCTATGATATTCAGGAGCGTGCTCTTGCCAGAACCGGAGGGGCCGATGAGAGCCAGAAACTCGCCACGATCGAGCTCGAGATCGATGTCGTGCAACACCTCGACCTCCGTTGGCAGGCCGACATTGTAGGCCTTGCAGACATGCTCGAGCTTGAGGATCCCGTCAGCCACGAATCGCCACCACGGGGTCGAGATTTGCGGCACGCAAAGCCGGCGCGGTCGCGGCCAGCAAGCCGGTAACCGTGGCCAGCATCGCCGTGTAGACGAACAGGCTTCGTTCCAGAATGAGCGGGAAGAATTCGGTACCATCCGCCTGGCGGGCGACAGCATGCCAGTAGATCAGCGCTGCTGCTCCCATCGCGGCGCCGAAGACCGAGCCGATGAAGCCGAGGAGCCCTCCCTGAAGCAGGAACACGCGGAGAATTTGGCCCTTCGACGTGCCCATGGCGCGCAGGATGCCGATTTCCTTCGAGCGCTGGATCACGGAAACGATGAGGACGGCGGCAATGCCGAACGCCACGGAAAGACCGACGAAAATGCGGATCAAGGTGTTCGTGTAGATCTGGGCCTGGACTGCGGTGAAGAACTGCGCATTGGTGGCGATCCAGCTATCGGCTTGGACCGGTGTTGCGGCCTGGATTCGCTGCGCAATGATTTCAGCCGCGTAGATGTCCTTGATCTTCATGTCGATCGTCGTGACCCCGCCGATCATCCCGAGCAGCGACTGGCCCGTGCGCAGCGCGACGAACGCCACGCGCTGATTGACACCCTTGTTGCCGAAATCGACCAGGCCGGAGATCGTCAGCACGCGATTGGCACCGCCGGTGGCCTGCAAGTTCAGCTTGTCGCCGACGGTTGCCCCAAGGTTCTTGGCCAGCTCAATGCCGATGATGACATCTTCGCTGGTCAGCCGCGCCTCCCCCGCAAAGATATAGTCTGGAATCCTGACGATATCGAAATATGTCTCCGGCTCTATCCCCGTCAGCGTCACGGCCCGGCTGGCATCGCCACGCAGCGCCAGAACCGATCCGGTGATCGTCGGCGAGACTGCCGTGACTTCGGGCATCGCAAGCATCTGGCCGCGGATTTTTGGCCATTGGTCGATTGAAATCACCCGCTGGCTCGGCCGCTGTACCGCGGGGTCCTCGATCTCTCCGGCGGACTTCCGCAACGGACGGGCCACCTGATCCGGGGTGAGAAGCTGGATTTGCGGCTGCGAAGTCAGCACGCGCTTGATGAAGTTCGCTTCGAGGCCGGCGAGCATCGCGGACATGAAGACGATCACGCCGACGCCGATCGCAATGCCGCCGATGATGAAAATGGTCTGCAATCTCCCCTCGCGCAGGAAGCGCACGGCCGCGATCCACTCGAATGGAAGCCAGGGGTTCATTGTAGAACGGGGCGCAAGCGCTGGCCGGCGAGAACGCCCGAATTCTGCGGGATCGCGATGTCGCCGGGCTGCAAACCCTCAAGGATCTCAATCTGGCTGCTACCACGCAGACCGAGCTTGACTGGTCGCCTCAGCGCCCGGCCGTTCTTGACTGTCAAGACCCACGGTTGACCGGACAATACGTCATGCACCGAGCGTGCTGGAAGGACCTGCGCATTGTCCTTCGCTGCGACCTCGATGTCGACCGACACAGTCATATCCTGACGCAGATAGTCCGGTGGTTCGGCGACCGTCAGCTTCACCTGGACCGTGGCGCGGGAAATGTCGATGCCCGGATTGATGTAGGTAACGACTGCGGAAAAATGTCGGTCGGGATAGGCGTCAGCCGATGCGAGCGCCGTCTGTCCGAGCGCCAACCTGCCGAGGTTTCGCTCGTCGATCTGGAGCACCAGCTGCAAATCGCCCGAGGGCGCCAACACCAGCAGCGTCTTTCCCGCCTGCGCCACCGTGCCACGCTCGACGCCGCGTGTGATGAGAACGCCGTCACGCGGGGCCGTAATCGTCGCATAGCCGAGACGGGACTCCGCCGTCTCCAGATTGGCGCGGGCTTGATTGAGCTGGGTCTGGGCCATCACATAGTCGCTGCCGCCGGGGCTTGCGGTATAGACCTGGAATTCCGCGGAGCGCTTGACGGCGCGGGCCACATCGAGCGTCTTCTGCGCGTCATCGAGCGCTGCTCGCGTCGCATAGCCGTTGCGCTCGAGTTGCGCAGTCCGATCAAAGGTCTGTTGGGCATTCAAGAGCGTCGCTTCAGCCTGTGCCCTTGCTTCCTTCGCGGAAGGAAGCGTGAGTTCCTCGAGCTGCCTGATCCGAGCTTCGGCCTGCGCCACCGCCCCTTGGGCCTGCACGACCGACGCCCTCAACTCTCGGGCTTCCAGAGAAATCAACGGCTGACCTTTGGTGACCCTTTCACCCTCCCGGACAAGTACGTCCTCGACCGTTCCCGTGATCTGGCTTCCGATCTCGACCCGATAAGGCGTCTCGACGTGCCCGCTCGCGACCACCGTCTCAATCAACCGACCCTGCGCAACCTGGTCGACCACGACGGCAGGTCCGAACAGGACGCGCATGCCCTGCCAGACACCAAGGCCCAACAGGACCACAACGGTCAGGAGGAACCATCTGTGCGCAATGACGACGGACCAGATCGCTGCAGCAGAAAGGTGGCCGCCATGCTGCTGCTTCGACAAGGGTATTGCTTGTTCGACCATGATTATGCCGTGCGGATCCGCGGACAAGTTTAAGAATACCGCGCCTGCCGGCCGCCCCGATTGCGCTAGGTCAACGTCAGCCTCACCGCGGCTGACTGGCTTCACGATATGAAGCGCTCCGCCGCGCTTGACGAGGATCAACCCCAACCGCCGGCGGCCGTACGAGACTACTATCTCGCAATGGAACCGACAGCAGCTTGAGGCAACGAGATGGCGCACAAACAAGTCCTGTTTCATTCCGCGGCCCGTGAAAAAGTCTTGCGCGGCGCCTCCCTGCTCGCCGATGCCGTTCGGGTCACGCTGGGTCCGAAATCGAAATCCGTCTTGATCCAAAAGGCTTGGGGCGCTCCGATCGTCTGCAACGATGGCGTGACCATTGCCAAGGAATTCGATCTCAAGGACGCCGAAGAAAACCTTGGTGCTCAGGTTCTCCGACAGGCGGCCGAGAAGACCGGCGACGTCGTCGGTGACGGCACCAGCACTTCAACCATTCTCGCCCATGCGATCCTTGCGGATGGCGTCCGGAACGTCGTGGCAGGCGCCAGCGCGATCGATCTCAAACGCGGCCTCGATCGCGGGACGCAGGCCGCCGTCGCGGCACTGCACGCGATGGCAAAGCCGGTGAAGACAAGGGCGGAGAAGGTGCAAGTTGCCACGATCTCAGCTCATAACGATCTGTCTATCGGCGAAATGGTCGCCGATGCAATCGAGAAGGTCGGAGGCGACGGCGTGATCTCCGTCGAGGAGTCCAAGACAACCGAGACTCTTCTGGACGTCGTCGAAGGGATGAAGTTCGATCGCGGCTTTCTGTCGCCTTATTTCGTCACGGATGCCGATCGCATGGAATCGACCTTGGAGGATCCCTACGTCCTGTTATGCGACCACAAGATCGGCGCGTTGCGCGATCTGGTCCCGCTGCTCGAGCAGGTTGCCAAGAGCGGCCGTCCGCTTCTCATCATCGCCGAGGACATCGAGGGCGAAGCGCTTGCAACCCTCATCGTCAATCAACTGCGCGGCGTCCTCAAGGCCTGTGCCGTCAAGGCACCCGGCTTCGGCGACCGGCGCAAATCCATGCTGGAAGATATCGCCATCCTCACAGGCGCCCAGGTCATATCAGACGAGATCGGTCTGAAACTGGAAAACGCGACCTTGCAACAGCTCGGCCGCGCGGCGCGAGTGGTCGCCGACAAGGAGAATACCACATTGATCGGCAGCGGCGGGGACCGAACCAGGATCGACGCCCGGCTCGCTCAGATCCGTGTCGAAATGGAGAAGACGACCAGCGATTACGACCGCGAAAAGCTGGAAGAGCGCATTGCCAAGCTGTCTGGCGGCGTTGCCGTGATCCGGGTCGGAGCGCCGACCGAGGCCGAGATGAAGGCGAAGAAGGAGGCTTTGGACGATGCCATCAGTTCGACCAAGGCCGCGGTTGCGGAGGGAATCGTCCCCGGAGGCGGTCTCGCTTTGCTTCGGACTGTCGCTGCGGTGGCCAGGGAAGAGACCGCGTGCGAGGGCGACGAACGAACCGGCGTACAGATCTTGAAACGTGCGCTCGAAGCACCTGCACGACAGATCGCCGAAAACTCCGCGACGGATGGCGGCGTCGTCGTTGCGCGGATGCTGGAAAGTCAGGGAAATTTCGGCTTCGATGCCGCCCGAAAGGTCTATGTCGACCTCGTCGAGGCCGGCATTGTCGACCCCGTGAAGGTGGTACGGACCGCGCTCGAGAACGCAGTGTCTGTCGCCAGCGTACTGCTGCTGACGGAAGCGACGATGACGGAAATTCCGGAAACGAAGCCCGAGCGGATGCCTGAGCGGGATATCGCTATGTAGCGCTGTCACCTCCCCGCGACTTGATTTGGAGCGTTTGAACCCACCCCTGGCTCAACACCGGGCCTGACGATGGTTCCTCAGAGCGGGTCAAGATGCCTTATCGATCGAACGACGATCTTCCTCCGCCAGTGCGACATCACTTGCCGTCGCATGCCATGGACATCTACCGGGAAGCTTTCAATCACTCGTTCGCCGCCCACGCCGGCGATGTTCGCCAGGAAGAGATAGCGCACCGGACAGCTTGGGCTGCAGTGAAGCGCTTATACGTCAAGGCTGCTGACAAATGGGTACGGAAATAGCGCCGGAGCCGACATAACGTCTGGCTCTCTGACAGATTCAACTTCGGCACAGGTGTCCGGCTCGAGTTGCTTAGAGCGTTTTCGAGCGAAGTGGACACCGGTTCGCGTGAAGAAAACGCGTCAAAACAAGAATCTAGAGCTTCGGTTCTGATTC
>NZ_LFJB01000118.1:0-6298 GCF_006658625.1 Bradyrhizobium sp. UNPF46 | reverse complement strand
CCTGTGGTCCACCCCGTGTGCGTTCTTGACGCCCACGGACCTGCGGGTGCCGCCGGCGCCCGGCCTTCCCTGCGCCCTTTGGCAATTAGAGGCGCGAACGAAGATGCAAAGCTCGGGCGAAACGCGCCGCGAGAATGGAAGCGCATGTCTGCAGTTTAAGTTTCAGCGGAGAGAGGATGCCAATGCACATTCGCTCGTCATGGCGAGCGTCGCAAAGACATGCGCTGCTCTCGTGCCCCGGACGCAGCGCAGCGCCCCCGGCGATGCGAAGCATCGTCCGGTGCGGTGCGCTGCAGAGCCGGGGCCCATGCATCAGCCCGGAATCAAGCAGCTGGGTCCCGGCTCTGCGCCGCAGCGTTACACGCTGCGTCGCGTCCGGGACACGAGATTAGCCAATGCTGCCGCTTCGAATTCCGCCTCCAGCGCCGCCCTCAGGGCCGCGCGATCACCCCGCCCGTCATCGGCATCGGCACGCCGGTCGTGGCCGGGTAGGACAGCGGCAGGCCCTTCAGGCCGCGGGCCGCCAGGAAACCGAAGGCCTGGGCCTCGATGGCGTCGGAGGCCCAGCCCAGGGACTCGGCGGCCTCTACGGTGGCCGAGCCCACCCGCTCGCGCAGCATCCTGAGCATGGTGAGGTTGCGGGCACCGCCGCCGCAGACAATCCAGCTCCGCGGCCGCCGCGGCAGCAGCGGGATGACGCGGGCGATCGCAGCCGCGGTGAAAGCGGTGAGCGTCGCCGCGCCATCGGCGGGCGCGACGTCGCCGAGCTTGAGCGCCGCAAAGTCGTTGCGGTCGAGGGATTTCGGAGGAGGCAGCGCAAAGAACGGCAGCTCCAGCGCGCGCGCCACCCAGGCTTCGTCCACCTTGCCGAGGGCCGCGAACTTTCCTTCCGCATCGAACGCCTGGTTCATGGTGCGGTACATGAAATCGTCGAGCAACGCGTTGCCGGGACCGGTGTCGCAGGCGATCAGCGTGTCGTTGCCGTCGATATAGGTGATGTTGGAGACGCCGCCGATATTGACCACGACGATCGGCCCCTCGCGGTCCAGCGAGTTGGCGAGCGCGCGGTGGTAGACGGGTACGAAGGGCGCGCCCTGCCCGCCGGCCTCGACATCGGCGGCGCGGAAATCATGCATCACGGGAATGTGGATCGCCCGGGCCAGCGCCGGCGCGTCGCCGATCTGCACCGTCAGCCGCTTTTCGGGCCGATGCAGCACGGTCTGGCCGTGGAATCCGACGATGTCGATATCTTCCGGCTTCATGCGGTTCTGGGCGAGGAAGGCGGCCACCGCCTCGGCGTGGGCCTGCGTGACCGCGCGCTCGGCCTCGGCCAGGATGCCTGGCCGGGCATCGCGCCGCGGCAGGTTCACGGCCTCGCTCAACGCCTGGCGCAGCAGATTGCGCTCGGCCGGGTTATAGGCCCGGTAGCCGGACGGCCCGAACGCTTTCACCTGCTTTCCATCGGTTTCGATCAGCGCGACATCCACCCCGTCCAGCGAGGTGCCGCTCATCAAACCGAGTGCCGTCAACATCATGGATCAGCGTCCTCAAAACACCCCCTCCGGCATGCCGATCTTGTGCCAGAGGGGCACATCTTATAATGCCACAGCGCCAAGTGGCGGGCAGCAACCGGGTTCCCACGGAAGACCCTTAAATTGCTCCCAAAACAGTAAACCAAGAATTTCTGGGCATGCCGACAGATGACTGCATTTAAATCGGATTTCCTCAATACCCTGCAGGAACGTGGTTTCATCCACCAATGCTCCGATTTCGAGGGGCTGGACGCGCTCGCCGCCAAGGGCGAGGCGACCGCCTATGTCGGCTACGATTGCACCGCCCGCTCGCTGCACATCGGCAATTATCTGACCATGATGATGCTGCACTGGCTGCAACAGTCCGGCAACAAGCCGATCACGCTGATGGGCGGCGGCACCACCATGGTGGGCGATCCCTCCGGCAAGGACGAGACGCGCGCGATGCGTACCGTCGCGGAGATCGAGGCCAACAAGGCCTCGATCCGCGGCGTGTTCGCCAAGGTGCTGAACTACGGCGATGGCAAGAGCGACGCCATCATGCTCGACAATGCGGAGTGGCTGACCAGGCTGAACTGGATCGAGATGCTGCGCGACGTCGGCCGGCACTTCTCGGTCAATCGCATGCTGACCATGGACTCCGTGCGCCTGCGCCTCGAGCGCGAGCAGGAGATGAGCTTCATCGAGTTCAACTACATGGTCTGCCAGGCCTACGACTTCGTCGAGCTCGCCAAGCGCACCGGCTGCAAGCTGCAGATGGGCGGCTCGGACCAGTGGGGCAACATCATCATGGGCGTCGATCTCGGCCGCCGCATGGGCACGCACCAGCTGTTCGCACTGACGACGCCGCTTCTCACCACGGCCTCCGGCGCCAAGATGGGCAAGACCGCGCAAGGCGCGGTGTGGCTCAACGCCGACCAGTTCAGCCCCTATGACTTCTGGCAGTATTGGCGCAACACCGAGGACGCCGACGTCGGCAAGTTCCTGAAGCTGTTCACGACGCTGCCGATGGCCGAGATCAGGAAGCTCGAGGCGCTCGCGGGCTCGGAGATCAACGAGGCCAAGAAGGTGCTCGCCACCGAAGCGACCGCGCTGCTGCACGGCCGCGACGCAGCAAACGAAGCCGCCGAAACCGCGCGCCGCACCTTCGAGGAAGGCGCGCTTGCCGAGAGCCTGCCGACCGTGGAAATTCCGCGCGGCGAGCTCGACGCCGGCCTCGGCGTCCTCAATGCCTTCGTCAAGGCGGGCCTCGTTGGCTCCAATGGCGAGGCACGCCGCCAGATCAAGGGCGGCGGCCTGCGCGTCAACGACGCGGCAGTCACCGACGAGAAGATGGCGCTGTCGGCGGCCAATCTGACGCCGGAAGGCGTGATCAAGCTGTCCTTCGGCAAGAAGAAGCACGTCCTGATCAAGCCTGCATAGGCGTATGAGCTTTTGATGCTTGTCAGGGCGCACGGATGCGCGCTCCCTGACGGGTAATGGATCAGAACACGCCCAGGGACGCGTCGCGGGAACACGCCTCGAATGCGCAGCGAGGCGCAGTGCGCACCGCGCTCGTGGTGCTCGCGCTGTGCTTCACGCTGGCGGTTCTCGGCCGCGGCCTGAGCGAGAGCTTCACCGTCTTCCTCAAGCCGATCTCGGAAAACTTCGGCTGGGATCGTGCGCAGGTCGTCTCGATCTATTCACTGACGTGGCTGATCAGCGGCCTGACCGCGCCACTGGTCGGACGGCTGTTCGACCATTCCGGACCGCGCATCGTCTACGCGCTCGGACTGTTCCTGCTCGGCTCGGCCTTCCTGATCGCGAGCCAGGCGCAGGCACTCTGGCAATTCCAGCTGTCGATCGGCCTCTGCGTCGGCATCGGCGTTGCCTTCATCGGCAATGTTCCGAACTCGATCCTGCTCGGCCGCTGGTTCGGCCCAAAGCTGCCGACAGCCATGGCGGTGGTGTACTCGGCGATGGGCGGCGGCGTGCTGGCGCTGCTGCCGGCCTCGCAGCTCCTGATCGACCGGCTCGGCTGGCGCGAGACCTACCAGGTCTATGGCCTCGCCGCACTCGCGCTGCTGGTGCCGCTGCTGCTGCTGCCCTGGCGGATGTTCTCGGCCGGCTCGCCGCATGTGACGAAGAGAAGCGATCCGGACTTCATCGACAATGGCTGGACGCTTGTCAGCGCGATGCGCCATCACGCGTTCTGGGCGCTGTTCTCGACCTTCTTCTTCACCGCCGTCGGCATGTATTCCATCGCCGCGCAGATCGTCGCCTATCTGATCGACGCCGGCTTTCCGCCGCTGCAGGCCGCGACGGCCTGGGGCTTTTCGGGTGTCGTGCTGGTGTTCGGCATGCTGGGCGTGTCCGCGCTCGACGGCATGATCGGGCGGCGGCCATCGGTGCTGCTGAGCTACGCGATCTCGATCCTCGGCATCGTCCTGCTCTGGCTGCTGCAGTACTATCCGAACGTGATCCTGCTCACCGGCTTCGTCGTCTGCTTCGGCAGCATGATGGGCTCGCGCGGCCCGCTGATCACGGCGACCGCGATGAAGATCTTCCGCGGCAAACGCGTCGGCACGATCTTCGGCACCATCTCGATCGGCAGTGGATTGGGCTCGGCGTTCGGCTCATGGAGCGGCGGCCTGATCCACGATTTCACGCATGGCTACAATCTGCTGCTCGTCTTCGCACTTGCGAGTGTGATCCTCGGAATGATTCCATTCCTGATCGTCCCGGCCTTGCGGGAGTAAGTCTCTCCGACGTAACCTGCATCCCTCGATGTCACCGGGGAATTACGGACGATTGGCGGACATCTCACGCAAAAAAATCCGGCGCAACCTGCGTGAACGGACGAGCTGCGGTGTTTTGTCGGACATGACGAAAATGTCAGCGTGGAATTGATCCGGGGTGGCTTGCGAGGCGGAGCTGAATACGATCCTAGTCGCGCATTGGATGGAGGGCACAAACCAATGAACTTTCCCTATCTCACTCGCTTTCAACCGGTTCTCTTGAGCCTGTTTCGCTTCATCACCGGTCTCCTGCTGTTCCAGTATGGCATCGCGAAGATCTTCAAGTTTCCGGTGCTTCCCTACTTCGCCAACATCCCGCCGCTGATCTATACGGCCGGTGCCATCGAGCTCGTGCTCGGCGCGCTGCTGATGATCGGTCTCTTCACCCGCCTCACCGCCTTCATCCTCTCCGGCGAAATGGCCTTCGCCTACTTCATGGGCCACATGTTCAAGGGTGAGACGCCGGTGTTTCTGCCGCTGCTCAACGGCGGCACCGCCGCGATCCTGTTCTGCTTCGCCTGCCTCTATCTGTCGGCCGCCGGCGGCGGCTCCGTCAGCGCCGATGCGGCGATGGGCAAGGAATAGCTGCAGGTTCGAACGGCGCCGACGCGCCCCTGTTCGACCCACGAAAAGGACGGCACCGGCGGATCCGCCGGGCCGTCTCAGCGCGTCCCCAGCACGTTCCAGATCAGAACCAGGGCTGCAACGAGCAGCACGGACATGATGATGCGGTGAGCGAATCGGTTCATTGCCGCTCCAGCGAAGCTCGATCACCATCAAAGGCTGAGAACGATTCGCCCCCGCAAAAATACGGGTGCACGGCGATGCATGGCCTTCTGCCCGCACACGCCCGCATACGGCTGCGGCGCGTCTTGCACCCAGGCGGGGCCCAGGGGCCTACGTTCATGATTGGTAAGAACTTCATGCTACCGATGCGAGCAATAACAACCATTCCGTAGGGGCTGTGATGAAGCTGCTGAGTCATTTGAAGATCCGCACCAAGCTTGCCAGCATGGTCTGCCTCGCGGCTCTCACAGTCGCAGCCATCATCGGCGTCTCGTCGGTCCTCAGCAAGAGCCGCATGATGGAGGACCGCGTCCAGCAGATGCGGACGGCCGTCGAGCTCCTCTATAACTACGCGCAATCGCTCCAGGACGAGGTTACCGCCGGCAAGCTGACGCTGGCCGATGCCAAGGCCCAATTCCACCAGCGCGGCCGCCGCATGAATTTCAACGGCAACCAGGGCTACCCCGTCGTCTACAATGCCGACACCTCCATCCTGGTGAACGGCGCCAACCAGCAGCTCGAAGGCAAGATCACCGGCGCCAAGGATTCCAACGGCGTCCTGATCGCCGATGCCATCATCAAGGCCGGCGGCGAAACCGCGCAGGGCGGCGTGACCTCCTATCTCTATCCCCGCCCCGGTCAGACCGAGCCGGTCCGCAAGACCGTCTTCGCGCGCAAATTCGCGCCCTGGAACGCGACCATCAGCTACGGCCTCTACGTCGACGACATCGACGCCGACGTGCGCGCGCTGACGCTGGAGCTCGCTGCGATCGGCATCGGCTTGATGCTGCTGATGGCGGCGCTGTCCTGGCTGATCGCCCGCGACGTGCTCAGTGCGCTCGACCGCCAGAAGACCCGGATGCAGGCGATCTCCGAAGGCGCCATCGACAAGCCCGTCGAAGAGACCGACCGCGGTGACGAGATCGGCCGCATGGCCGAGACCCTCGAAGTGCTCAGGCAGACCTCCTTGACGGCGCGCGCGCTGGAGGCCGAACAGGCCGCCAACAAGACCCGCACCGAGCAGGAGAAGCGTGACGCCCTGATCGCGCTTGCCGACCGCTTCGACGCCTCCGTCGGCCAGCTCGTCGGCCTGATGGCCTCCGGCTCCGGCGAGCTCGAGCATACCGCCAAGTCGATGTCCTCGACCGCCGAAGGCACCAACCGCCGCGCCGCATTGGTCGGCTCGGCCGCCACCGAAGCCAG
>NZ_LFJB01000121.1:0-6777 GCF_006658625.1 Bradyrhizobium sp. UNPF46 | reverse complement strand
CATCGAAGTCCTCGTCGCCCCCGAGCAGCTACCGATCTTGCAGGACCCAGATCAACCAGTCAAAACCTCTGCGTCGAGGTACTAGTCTAACAGCTCGCAGACGATCTTGGCGACCCCTAGCTTGAGCCAGATCTCGAAGCGCCACTTCCATATTCGCGCATTTGAACTCCGCCGTGAGGATTTCATCGAAGCCAGAACCAGCGGTCTCGTCCCAACGCGACAAGCCATGCCGATAAGCATTCCGGCTCGATACTGCTCTCCCAGCGCTTGTTCGCGGGCCCGTACTCTTCGCTGCGTTTGCGCGATTGGCTTCGATTTGTCGCTTTGACGCCAATTTGCCTCTCGATTTCCCCACTAGCAATCGAGCGATCCCTCGATCGCGAAGATCCCTGCCTCACCCTTTCGTTCTCGCGCCTCCGCAATGCGGCCGCGGTTGGTCCGGAGGACAGGACCGATCCGCCAACAACGGCGCAATGAACGTATGGAGGTTTGGTCCATCAAAAAGATAGGCCGCTATTCCGGAAGCTTGCGCCGCATCAAGGTCGCTCTGCTTATCGCCGATCATAAAGCTAGCATCGACATTTACGGCATATCGCTCAAGCAGAGCTCTGATCATCCCCGGCTGCGGCTTACGGCAGTTGCAGAGGACACGATAGCGTTCAATCAGGCCATCGGGATGATGGGGGCAAAATTCGAACGCATCGATATGGGCACCAACTCTAGCAAGCTCACGCGACATCCATTCGTGCAAATTGCGAACATGTCGCTCTTCGTAAAATCCCCTCGCGATTCCCGACTGGTTCGTCACGACAAACGCAAAATACCCAGCGTCATTGACCGCCTTCACAGCCTGTTGGGCTCCTTGTACCCACCGGATCTTGTCCGGATCAAAAGCATAGCCATCGTCCTCGTTGAGGACGCCATCGCGATCAAAAAAAACTGCCGGACGCATCGAACTCATTACCCCGCGCGGGAAAGGATTCTAACAATCATCCGACAATCGCTGTTTCATTTCAACACGTCGCGCGAGTGGATAGGATCTTCCCTGCGGCCCTTGGACGTAGATTGGCTTTGTTTTGTCGATTTGATGCTGGCCGATCTCAGCGCCGCCCTTGCCTAAAGGACGAGAACAAAAGCCATTCCAGACGCGATAACAAGAAAGAATGTTGCTGCAGATAGGACTGGCATTCCTCTGCAATTGGAGCGTTACTGCGTCGGCCAGAGCGCGATGGCGGCGCCGGTATCTCACCTCGCGGACGCGGGGCTTCAGGCAGTGCGGCGAAGAGCGCCGCTGTTCTTGAAGTGGGAGATATCAGTGCGTAGCGTTCAGAGTGACGGCCAACACGAGCCACACCATCAAATCGTCCGGTTCAACCCGAACGACAGACGGCGTTTCATCGGCGGCTCGGACGCCCGGATCATCAATGGGGGATAACCAAGAGAATCTAATCCGCCTCTGGCGCGAAAAGCGCGGCGAAACGGAGCCGCAGGATCTCTCGGACAATCTGATCGTTCGGCTCGGGACCGTGACCGAGGTCTTGAACCGCGCTTGGTATCAACGCGCGAACGGGCACACCGTCAAGGACATCCAGAAGCGCGTTCGCCATCCCGTCCACAAATGTATGGCGGCAACGCTGGACGGGACCGTCGAGCAGACCGGCGCCGTCTTCGAAGCCAAGTTCATGCTGCCTTGGGCCTTCAGCGAAGAAGCTGCGGCCGAAAAGCACATGGCTCAGCTGCAGCACAACATGTGGGTCACCGCATCCCGCAGCGCCGTTCTCTCCATCATCACCGGCGGCGGCAAATGGGTCGAGATCAAGCTCCATGCCGACCCGCTGTATCAGCACCTTCTGCTGACGGCTGAGAAGAAGTTTTGGTGCTGCGTGCAGAACGGCGAGCCGCCCATCCTATTCAACATCGAGACGCCCCGTCCGAGGCTGGAGGCCGTCAAGGTCATCGACATGTCCACGTCAAACCAATGGGCGGAGTTTGCGGCCACATACCTTCGAACCCGAGAGGCGCACGGACAACATGAGGCAGCCAAAGCCGACCTGAAGGCACTCATGCCGGAGGATGCCAAGGAGGTGACGGGCCCCGACCTTAAGGCCAAACGCTCCAAGTCTGGTGCAGTCAGTTTTGAGGCTGACGGGGGGATCCCATGCATCAATCCAATGAGCGCATCGGGACTATCGCCGCCGCCCTGGCCCGGGCCCAAGCTGAGCTAACAAATCCCGAGAAGACCCTGACTGCCGTAATCAGGTCGCCCTTCCCCCGAGAGGATGATCGTACCTTCCGCTACTCATTCCTAGCCTCCGGCCTCGACATCGTTCGCAAGGTGCTAAGCCAGCAGGAGATCGCCACCATCCAGACCACCCGGATCGAGCAGGTCACGGGGCAGATCCATCTCACCACCCTGCTCGCCCATGCCTCCGGGGAATGGATCTCCTCCGATCTTCCGGTCTGCGCCTCCAAGGAGGTCGAAGCGCCGCACCGGATGGGCTCCGCGCTGACCTATGCCCGCCGGTATGCCCTGTTTGCCTTGGTCGGAATCGCCGGGGAGGACGATTTGGACGCGGCTGACGTCGTCACGGAGCCTCCCGCTGCCCCCGAGCCGCAGGCCGCGTCAGGACCAAAAAGGAGGCCGCCTGGCAGCGTTCTGAACCGACCCGCGGTATTGCCGCCCGAACGGTCCGCAGAACTCCTGGACCGGCTCCTGGGCCAGCTATCCGCCCAGGAGGACGACGAGGACTGCTCGCCTGGGCCAGGATCAGCCCCCTCTCAAGAACACTCTCCTGGAGGCGGATGCCCGCGCTCTCGAAGCCGCGTATCAAAGGCGGATCCGGGATACCCCTCTGCCCGACATCCATTCCGCGGATCAGCAGCCTGCGCCCTTTAGATTCGTTCCTCCCGATGAAGGCCTTGCGACGGCGTCCAGTAACATCGAAGTGGCTGCTGGCCCGCTCGGCAAGAGGAGGCCGGCCTCGCCTTCCCGAAGGAGCCGCCTCGGCGACGGAGTAAGGATCACCTCGCCTTCATCCGCAGCCAAGGTTGTCTGGTCTGCCAGAAGACCCCCGCCGATGCGCATCACCTTAAGTTCGCCCAGCCACGAACATTGGGACGCAAGGTCAGCGACGAGTTCACGGTCCCGCTCTGCCGATCTCATCACCAATCCCTGCACCGACACGGAAATGAAAGGGCTTGATGGACTAACCTGCAAATTGCGCCCCTTCCGGTCGCGAAAGAGCTTTGGGATGCCAGCCCCGTCCATCTGACGAAAGGCACACCGGTCGCTCTACCGCCGCGTCCGCCATTGGAGGCGCAAGGTCAATGAATGGTCCGGTAGATCTGCGCAAACCGCATCCGGCAAGCGTCTTGCCGCCTCAATTCGAGGCGCTATGTCCTCCGCCCCAACTTCTTCCTGGAGAGAACATCGACCACTATCAGGCGCTTCAGGCCGCAATCTTCCGAGACCTCGACCCCCAATCTGCGGTCGAGTGGCTGCTCGCGATCGACATCGTAGATCCGTATCCCTCCGACCGAGGCCGCCTTGTGTAGTTTGCGAGGGGGCCTGAGGATTTGACCTTAAGTCTAGCTTTAAGGTCAGGTCGGAATGCAGGTCAATGTGTTGGGCGCCGAGCGTCGGCGGCGATGAAGTTACGACGAGAAGGTCCGCTTTGTCGAAGAGACCTTGCAGCCCGGCGAGACGGTCTGCGGCGTGGCACGCCGGCACGGGGCGGCTCATAGCCTGCTGTTCACCTGGCGTCGACAAGCGCGCCAGGGGCGACTGGGCCGAGATGCCACACCTGATCTTGTTCCCGTCGAGATCACCTGTAGCGGTTCCGATCTCGAGCGGCGCACCACAACTGGCGTCTTCACCGCCCGCGCAGCGTGCAAGGGCTGGAATCATCGAGATTGAGCTCGGGGGCGGCTGTCGTGTTCGCGTTGACCGCGACGTGGATGTTGAGGCGCTGCAGCAGGTTCTCGAGCTCTTGCGACGACGATGATTCCGATTCCCAGCGGCGTCAGGGTCTGGATCGCGACCGGCCACACCGATATGCGCCGCGGCATGCGAAGCCTGGCTCTTACGGTTCAGGAGAGCCTGAAGCGCGATCCCCATGCCGGCGATCTCTATATCTTCCGGGGCCGCAGCGGCGATCTGCTCAAGATTCTTTGGCATGATGGGTTGGGCATATCGCTCTATGCCAAGCGCCTGGACCGAGGCAAGTTCATCTGGCCTTCAGCGTCCGGCGGCGCCGTATCGATCTCTGCAGCGCAGATGGCTTACATGCTGGAGGCGATCGACTAGCGCAATCCGCAACTGAGCTGGCGACCACAGAGCGCATGCTGAGCATAAAGTCCCGCAGATCTTACATTTTGGGGAGTCCCAGCGCCTCCAATTTGTGATTCATTGCGTCGCGGGAATGCTGATGCGATGCCCCGGATAACATGCCGCCTTGAGAGCGGCGCTGGCAGCCGAGCGCGCGAAGGGTTTGGAGATCGCGGCTGAGCTTGCAGTCGCCCACGCGAAGGCGTCTGAAGACGACGCGCTGATCGCCCAGCAGAAGCTGCAGATCGCCAAGCTGAAGCATCAAATCTACGGCCAGCGGTCGGAGCGTTCGTCACGCCTGGTCGAGCAGTTGGTGCTGACGTTCGAAGAGCTGGTAAGTGACGCCACTGAAGACGAGCTGGCGGCAGAGCGCGCCGTGGCCAAGGCGACGACGGCGCGCGGATTTACGCGCAAGCGCGCCGAGCGTCAGACCCTCCCCGAGCACCTCCCACGGGAACGGGTGGTGATCGAGCCGCCGACGGCTTGTGAATGCTGTGGTAGCAATCGTCTGCGCAAGCTCGGCGAGGACGTCACCCGGACACTGGAAGTGGTGCCGCGCCAGTGGAAGGTGATCGAGACGGTGCGCGAGAGGTTCTCCTGCCGTGACTGCGAGAAGATCAGCCAGGCGCCGGCGTCATTCCATGCCGTCGCACGGGGATGGGCCGGCCCGAACCTCTTGGCCATAATCATGTTCGAGAAGCTCGGCTAGCATCAGCCGTTGAACCGGCAGGCCGAGCGCTACGCGCTGGAAGGCGTGCCGATCGCGCTGTCGACCATGGCGGACGCCGTGGGATCGGTCTGTGCGTCGCTGGATCCCCTTCTGCGCCTGGTCGAAGCCCATGTCATGGCGGCCGAGCGCCTTCATGCCGATGATGCGACCGTGCCGGTGCTCGCTAAGGGCAAGACCGATACGGCACGATGCTGGATCTACGTCCGGGACGACCGGCCCTTTGGAGGCACGGCGCCGCCAGCGGCGATGTTCTATTACTCCCGCGACCGCAAGGGCGAGCATCCCCAGGGGCATCTGGCCCGATATGCAGGCATCCTGCAGGCCGACGCCTATGACGGGTACAACCAGCTCTATCTGGCGGGACGCCAGCCTGGACCGATCCGGGAAGCGGCGTGTTGGGTCCATGCGCGGCGCCCGTTCTTCGCCATGGCCGATATCGAAGAGAATGCCCGTCTCAAGGCCACCGGCAAGAAGGAGATCCCGCTCTCGCCCATCGCGGTCGAGGTCGTGCGGCGGATCGATGCGCTGTTCGAGATCGAACGCTCTATCAATGGCAGGAGTGCCGAGGAACGCGTTCGGGTTCGACAGAGGCCGACCCGGCCTCTGGTTGAGGACTTTCAGGTCTACATGCGGGAGCGGCTCGCCAAGCTCTCCCGTGGGCACAACCTGGCCAAGGCGTTCAACTACGTCCTGAAGCGCTGGGCGAGCTTCACCCTCTTCCTGGAGGACGGCCGCGTCTGTCTCTCGAACAATGCCGCCGAGCGAGGATTAAGAGGTATAGCTCCCGGACGAAAATCCTGGTTGTTCTGCGGCTCTGATCGTGGCGGACGGCGCGCAGCTTCCATGTACAGCTTGATCGTTACGGCCAAGATGAACGACGTCGATCCGCAGGCTTGGCTCACGGATATCCTTGCCTGCATCGCTGCCCACCCAGCTCATCGGCTCGACGAGCTTCTGCCCTGGAATTGGACGCCGGGATCAGCGATTGCTGCACAGGCGGCGTGATCTGCGAGCTGGTGACGCTGCTGCGTGACAACTATCGTATCATGTTGCCAACATTGCTAGAGAGCTATTCGCGAAATGTCTCTAGAGGGGCAATCGGCCATGAGTATCCATGCGGCGCTTCAGGAAATAGTCAAGCTGATCGGTGAGTACGGGTTCTACGTGTATCTCGTTCTGATGGCTGTCTATGTCGCTTTCATTGCTAGTATTCGGAGAGCTGCTCTGAACGACGTCCGAAACAGCGGAAGCGGCTGGCAGGAAACTAACCGTATTGTTCATGCGATCCTGATCGAGCGCTATTCTAATCGGCGTGTGCCGGCCTGACCGTGTTTTATGGCATGCCGATCCTCACCTTATTCTTAGCGCTTCTGCCTTTTCTGATTTCCTCGCCAGGTAAGGGCTAACCTGCCTGTGGCCCGCACCGGATGCTTACTCTTGTTCTTACGCTTGCCGCCGTTCACTCGTGGCGCGGATAATATCTGAAGCCGTGCTGCTTGATGAGCTCATCCCGTTTTGCGGATTCGAGATCTTCTTTCGTCATTTCTCGAACCAGGCTTTCGAACGATGTCTTGGGCTCCCAACCGAGTTTCTGCTTGGCCTTCGACGGATCACCAAGAAGCGTCGCGACCTCAGTGGGGCGGAAATAGCGCGGATCGACCGAAACGATGCACTTCCCGGACTTGGCGTCATATCCCTTTTCGTCGACGCCGCTTCCCTC
>NZ_LFJB01000024.1:0-7064 GCF_006658625.1 Bradyrhizobium sp. UNPF46 | reverse complement strand
CAGGAAGCTGCTGACCATCCTCAACGCTATGCTGCGCGACCGAAAAATCTATAAGGTCGCACCGTCAACATAACAGTTGCCGGATCCGCGCTCCGCTCCGCTGCGCTTGTCCGGGACGACACCAAGGGTGTGGCGACAAGTGGGGCAGCTTACGCCTCCCGCACCACCGTCTTCAGATAATTATACGCCTTGATGATCTCGATCAGGCGGTCTTCGGTCGAGCGGTCGCCGCCATTGGCGTCGGGGTGGTGCTGCTTGACCAGCGCCTTGTACTTGCTCTTGACGTCGGCGAGCGTGGAATCGGGGCCGAGGCCCATCACCTGCAGCGCCTTGCGCTCGGCGTTCATCACCTTGCGCGTCTCGGCTTTGGGCGCGGCTTCGGGCCCCTTCCGCCAGCTGGCGCGGCCGTTGATCTCGGAGAACATGCTGAACGGATCGGACGCCATGTCGATCTCGGCTTCCGCACCCTTCTTGCCGCCATTGGCGCCCATCTTCCAGGTCGGACGGTGGCCGGTCAGCGCGTCCTTCTGGTAGCGCGCGACGGCGTCGGCGTTCATGCCGGAGAAGAAATTGTAGTTCTGGTTGTACTCGCGCACATGGTTCAGGCAGAAGTGCCAGTACTCGCGCTGGTTCTCGCGGCCCTTCGGCGCGCGATGCGCGCCTTTGTTCTGGCATCCGGCCCATTCGCAGCCGACCGCGGTGTCGCGCGGCTTTACTTCCGGCTGCTTGCCCCGCGGCTTGACGCGGATGGAGTCGAAGAACTTCGATGAATCGATTGGCATGGCTGACTTTGACTACGCAATGCAAAAACCTTCAAGTCTTGACATTGCAATTCGCTGCAAACCCGGCAAATAACGGGTGCGACCTCTGCACCCGAATGGCACAACATGGCTATGCGAGACACTATCAGCAACAAGTTGCAGGAAGCTTTCACGCCGGAAAGCCTGCAAGTCGTCGACGAGTCACATTTGCATGAGGGCCATGCCGGGCATCGGCCGGGCGGGGAGACGCACTACCGCGTCTATATTGTGTCGAATGCCTTCCAAGGGAAGAGCCGGGTCGACCGCCATCGCATGATAAATGCGGCGCTGGCCGCGGAACTCTCCGGCAGCGTGCACGCACTGGCGATCCAGGCCAAGGCGCCGGGGGAAGGTTGATCTCCTCTTACCCTCCCCTGGAGGGGGAGGGTCGCTTCACACCGAGCGCAGCGAGATGTGAAGCGGGGTGGGGTGACGGTCTTTCCGCGCTGAGCACTGCCCGAGTGGAGAGATCACCCCACCCCGCTCGCGCTACGCGCGATCGACCCTCCCCCTCCAGGGGAGGGTAAGAATCAAAACGACGTCCCCGCCCGTCGCGGCTTGGCCTCTTCCAGCTCCGTCTCGCGCGGCACCGGTGAAATACGGAGCGCGGTGATGCGATTGCGCTCGCGGCGGAGAACGCGGAAGCGGAAGCCGTGGAACGTAAAACTCTGGCCGCGGTCGGGGATCGAGCGCGCCTCGTGGATGACGAGGCCGGCGACCGTGGTTGCCTCTTCATCGGGCAGATGCCAGTCCATGGCGCGGTTGAGATCGCGGATCGGCACCGAGCCGTCGACCACGACCGAGCCGTCCGGCTGAGCGCGCACGCCGGCGACGACGACGTCGTGCTCGTCGGAGATGTCGCCGACGATCTCCTCCAAAATGTCTTCCAGCGTCACGAGGCCTTCGACTTCGCCGTACTCGTCGACGACCAGCGCGAAATGGGTTTTTCGTCGGCGGAAGGCCTTGAGCTGCTCCGAGACGGGGCGCATCTCCGGCACGAACCAGGGCGGCAGCGCGATGGTGGAGACGTCGATGCGCGAGGTGTCGCCGTCGGCGGCACGGATCGCGCGCAGGAGATCCTTGGCGTGGAGCACGCCGATGATGTTTTCCGGCTTCTCGCGCCAGAGCGGGATGCGGGTGTACTCGGTGGCCAGCACCTCGCGCACCAGCTCTTCCGGCGGCAAATCGGCGTTGATCATCATCATCTCGGTGCGATGGATCATGACGTCCGAGACCTGGAGCTCGCGCAGGTCCAGAAGGCCGCCGAGCATGTCGCGGTCCTGCTTCTCGAACTTGCCCTCGTGGTGCAGCAGGTCGACCGCGCCGCGCAGGCGCTCGGTCGGCGACAGGATCGCCTGGTGCTCGCCGGCGAGGCCGAACAGGCGCAGCAGCAGGCGAACGATGACTTCGACGATCTTGAGCAGCGGCCCCAGCACGTACATCGTCAGCCGCATCGGGCGCGCGACCGCGAGCGCCATGCGATCCGGCGCGTTGATGGCAATGGTCTTCGGCAGCACCTCGGCGAAGATCACGACCAGCGCGGTCATCACGCCGGTGGCGTAGAGCACCCCGACATCGCCGAACCAGGAGGTGAAGATGCCGGTCGCCAGCGCCGAGGCGCCGATATTGGCGATGTTGTTGCCGAGCAGCAGCGCACCGATCAGGCGCTCGCGCATGTCGAGCAGCTGTGAGACGACGTCGGCGTCGCGATTACCCTGCTTGGAGAGCCGCAGCATGCTGGCGCGCGAGGCGCCGGTCAGCGCAGTCTCGCTCGCAGCGAAGAAACCCGAGACGAGCAGGCAGAGAATGACGATGGTGAATCCGAGCCAGTCCATGAACCACTCAACAGAAGTTCAATCGCGCATCAAGCCTTTTGCGCGAGCTTCTCTTTCAGGAAATCGCGCACCGGCGCCGGCTCGACATCACCAGCGATCACGGCGCGCCCGACGGCCTCCAGCAGGATGAAGGTGAGCTTGCCCCGCTTGACCTTCTTGTCCTGCGCCATCAGGGCCATCAACGCGTCGGCGTCGGCAAGCCCCTCCTGCGCAAAGCCGGCGATGTCCTGCAGGCGGGTCGGGAGCCCCGCTTCGATCAGATGCCGCTCGACGCGCGCCGCGTCCTGCTCGCCGATCATGCCGAGCCGGGCCGAGAACTGCGCCGCCAGCGTCATGCCGATGGCAACGCCCTCGCCGTGGAACAGGCGGTCGGAGAAACCGGTGGCCGCTTCCAGCGCGTGACCGAAGGTGTGGCCGAGATTGAGCAGCGCGCGTTCGCCGGTCTCGCGCTCGTCACGAGAGACGACGCCCGCCTTGGCGCGGCAGGAGGTCGCGATCGCGTGCTCGCGCGCCGAGCCGCCCTTGAAGATATCGGAATGGTTCTTTTCCAGCCAGGAGAAGAAGGCCTCGTCCCCGAGCACGCCATATTTGGCAACCTCGGCATAGCCGGCGCGGAACTGGCGCGGCGACAACGTGTCCAGCACGGCGGTGTCGGCGATGACGAGCACCGGCTGGTGGAAGGCCCCCAGCAGGTTCTTGCCCTGCGGCGAGTTGATGCCGGTCTTGCCGCCGACGGAGGAATCGACCTGCGCCAGCAGCGAGGTCGGCACCTGCACGAAGTCGACGCCGCGGCGCAGGATCGCCGCGGCAAAGCCGGCGAGATCGCCGACCACGCCGCCGCCGAGCGCGATGACGAGATCATTGCGCTCGATCCTGGCGGCGATCAGGGCCTCGCTGACCTTCTCCAGGCCGGCATAGGTCTTGGAGATCTCGCCTTCCTCGACCACGATGCGCGAGGTCGGGATGCCGGCAGCGGCGAGCGAAGCCTCTGTCGGCTCGAGCCAGTGTTTTGCGACGGTGCGATCGGTCACGATCGCGGTGCGCACGCCGGGGCGCAAGCTTGCGATCCGTTCGCCAAGCGAGGCCAGCACGCCGCGGCCGATGACGATGTCATAGGCGCGGTCGCCGAGCGCGACGTCGACGGTGACGGGATCGGAATGTTTCAAGGGGGCAGTCATCTCAACGCACTCGCGACGTCGGCAGGGGGTTGGGCGGCATGCTCGCCGCAAAGATGGGCGTGCAGCGCCGCGATGCACTCCTCGACGATTCGGTCGTGCGGAACGTCGCGCGATGCGATGGTGAGATCAGCCTTGCCATAGATCGGCTCGCGCTCGGTGAGCAGGCGCGTCACGGTTCCTTCGGGATCGGCGGTCTGGAGCAGCGGACGGTCGGCGCGGCGGCGCACGCGGCGCATGATGACGTCATGGTCCGCCCGCAGCCAGATCGACACCGCCTTCGCGGCGATGCGCGCGCGCGTCTCCTCGCGCATGAAGGCGCCGCCGCCGGTCGCCAGCACCACAGGCCCGCCGTCGAGCAGCCGCGCGATCACCCGCGCCTCGCCGTCACGGAAATACGATTCGCCATGGCGCTCGAAGATCTCCGGAATGCTCATCTGGGCCGACGTCTCGATCTCGGTGTCGGCATCGACGAAGGGCAGCTTGAGCCTGAGCGCCATGCGACGGCCGATGGTGGACTTGCCCACCCCCATCATACCGACGAGCACGATCGAGCGCGCCCCGAGCGCCGACAGGATGTCGGCCTCTAGCGAAGCTGGTATCGGCAACGCGGCGTCGGACATGTCTCGCTCGACTGGATCTCGCTCGATCTGCCGCCAAAGGCGGCAGCTTTGGCCACCTATACGACCCCGAGGAGGCCCTCGCCAGAGGACTCTTGCCACGAAACGGCGAACATGTTGGATGATTTCATTGGTTAATTTGCCCGCCTCGACCCTGACCTGGACCTGCTCCCGAGATCCTGCCGATGCCCAGCCTGTTCCGCTTCCTGACGGTCGTCGCCGTGATCGCCGGCATCGTCTATGGCGTGGTCTTCGCACTGGCCAATTTCGTCAGTCCCAAGTCGCGGGAAATGACGGTGACGATTCCGCCGGATAAGTTTCTCAAGAAATAGGAGCTAGCCTGAAGGGCATGCGCAACCCGCCCTCAGACGCCAAGCTCACCGGCCTGTTCCTCGACATGCTCGCGGCGGAACAGGGTGCCGGGCCCAATACGCTCGACGCCTATCGCCGCGACCTCACCGATTTCTCGGAATTTCTGGGCCGCGCCGGCCATACATTCGTGGACGCCGAGACGCAGACGCTGCGCGACTATCTCGCCGATCTCGACACCCGCGGCTTCAAATCCACCAGCGTCGCGCGCCGCCTGTCGGCGATGCGGCATCTCTATCGCTTCCTGCTGAACGAGCGCATCCGCAGTGAGGATCCCGCCGCGGTCCTGTCCGGCCCCAAGCGCGGGCGCGGCCTGCCGAAAGTGCTCTCGATATCAGATGTCGACCGCATGCTCCGCCGCGCCAAGGAATTGAGCGAGGCGGAGGACGCCTCGCCCGCCAAGCGGCTGCGGTCTTTAAGGCTCTATTGCCTGCTCGAGGTGCTCTACGCCACGGGCCTGCGCGTCTCCGAGCTGGTGGCGCTGCCGCGTTCGGCCGCCAAGCGCGATGCGCGCATGATCGTGGTGCGCGGCAAGGGCAACAAGGAACGCCTGGTGCCGCTCAACGACGCCTCGCGCCAGGCGATGGCGGATTATCTCGCCGCGACGGAAGCTTTGAGGACCGAGAAGAAGAAGGACAGCCTCGGCGCGTCGAAATGGCTGTTCCCCTCGTTCGGCGAGAGCGGACATCTGACGCGCCAGCATTTCGCCCGCGACTTGAAGGAGCTCGCGGTCGCCTCCGGGCTTCAGGCCCGGCTGGTCTCCCCTCACGTGCTGCGCCACGCCTTTGCCAGCCACCTCCTGCACAATGGCGCGGATTTGCGCATCGTGCAGACCCTGCTCGGCCACACCGACATCTCCACGACCCAGATCTACACCCATGTGGTCGAGGAGCGGCTGAAGAGCCTGGTGCGCGACCTGCACCCGCTGGCGGAGAAGTAGTGGTCGCCGTAACCCGTGAAACCGCCTTGACTTCGGCCACATCTCCGCAGAAAGAGCCGGGGCCTCATTCGTGATTTGGCGCGCTCCTGCGGGCGCACAGGTCAAGTCCTTGAAGACGCTACACTTCTTTCCCCGGCCCCGACCTCGCTTCGCTCTCGAGCCCCGTCCCCCTATATTGAGTTGATGCAAGACCAGATGCGCAGCTATCTCGACTTCGAAAAGCCCGTCGCCGAGCTCGACTCCAAGGTCGACGAGCTCAGGACGCTCGCGGCCTCCGGCACCGACATCTCCGAGGAGATCGGCAAGATCGAGGACAAGGCGGCGCAGGCGCTGGCCGATCTCTATCAAAACCTGACGCCCTGGCAGAAGACGCTGGTGGCGCGGCATCCGCAGCGGCCGCATTTCAACGACTTCATCAAGGGCCTGATCACCGAATTCACCCCGCTCGCCGGCGACCGCAAGTTCGGCGAGGACGAGGCGCTGGTCGCCGGATTCGGCCGTTTCCGCGGCGAGGCGATCTGCGTGATGGGTCAGGAAAAAGGCGATTCCACCGAGAGCCGCATCAAGCACAATTTCGGCATGGCGCGGCCGGAAGGTTACCGCAAATGCGTGCGGCTGATGGAGATGGCCGAGCGGTTCGGCCTGCCGGTGCTGTCGCTGGCCGATTCCGCCGGCGCCTATCCCGGCATCGGCGCCGAGGAGCGGGGCCAGGCCGAAGCCATCGCGCGCTCGACCGATGCCTGCATGGCACTGACCGTGCCGAACGTCGCCATCATCACCGGCGAGGGCATGTCGGGCGGCGCCATCGCCATCACCACCGCCAACAAGGTCTTGATGCTGGAGCACGCCATCTACAGCGTGATCTCGCCGGAAGCGGCCTCATCGATCCTCTGGCGCGACGGCACCAAGGCGCAGGAAGCTGCCAACAACATGAAGATCACCGCCCAGGACATGCTCCGCTTCGGGGTGATCGACAGCATCCTGAAGGAGCCGGTTGGCGGCGCCCACCGCGACCCTGCCGCCATGATCGCCACCACCGGTGATGCGATCGCCAAGGCCTTCGACGAGCTCCGGGGGATGGACGGCAACGCCATCCGCCAGCAGCGCCGGCAGAAATTCCTCGATATCGGCCGGAAACTGGGCTGATTCGGGTTCTCTTCCGTGTCCCGGACGTGGTGCGGCACGAAGTGACGCTCCGCAGAGCCGGGACCCAGCAGCTTCCGCGCGTCGCCTCAAGCAATGGGCCCCTGTGTCTGAAAAGCCTGTCATAATGATGGTGGGCGGGAAGCCGTTGGGTCCTTGGCGCTTGACGCCGTGAGCCGGCT
>NZ_LFJB01000130.1:0-8196 GCF_006658625.1 Bradyrhizobium sp. UNPF46 | reverse complement strand
TGCCGGTTGGTCGCCACATCACCGCAAGCCTTGACGCCAGAACCCCGGGCGCCAGGACCACACGACTTCTCCGTCCGCGGACGGCCTGGCCTCAGCATCCGGGGCTTGCGTGTGCCCGCCCCGGACCATCGACCAAACCGCTGTGACCGCGCCGTGTCGTATGCACGCTGCGTGAGACTCACGGTTGCCCGCCCTGTCGCCACACATCCGCGCCGGCGCTACCGCGTCCACCGCACCCCGGCCCGCATCTCGTGACGATCGCGAAGCGCCCCTCTGGCAGGGCCGGGATTGCGGCTGTATGCCATAAATCCGAAATTCGGAAAAGCGATATATTTTCACTGGGAGGGATTGACGGGTTCCGGGTGTTTTGCCCGACGGGACGCGGCGCCCGCCACGCCGCAGACACACGACCTCTTCTTCGGGGAGCGGCGCCCTGCGGACCGGTCTCCAGGCGTCCTGCGTGTTCGGCCTAGAGTTCGGCGAGCTCGAAGTGCATTCCATCGAAGGGTTTGAAATGACCGCCCCAGAAGAATCCGAGCGAGTTTGCGATGCCGACCAACTCACGCACGCAGCCGCGCGCGTCAAGCGCAACCGGAATATGTTTGCGAGGGTTCTGCTCGTCGTTGATATCTAGCGCAGTACCCCATGCATGGTTCGACAGATTGGCTCGACTTGCGGTGGTCGAACCCCGGATCAACCGAGGACTGAAAGCTCCCGCGCAGGTGATGACGCGGTCGATGAGGCCGGCTTCACGCCATTGGGCGAACAATTGCGCGAATTTGGGTGCAGCCAGCCTGTGGCATCGAATGCGCCCGACGGGTTGCACGGTGTAAGTGTTGCCGTCGGCGAAGAGACAGTTGTCGAGTTCAGGGATCTTGAGCGTTACGATGTTGTCTTCAACCCAATTGTTCCGAATTTCGATGCGTTCCGGGTTGTCCGGGGTCGGCGAGTGCACAAAGTCGAAGCTGCCGAACAAGCTCGCGGTTAGCTTTGGACTTGGCTGTGGCGGCGATGCCGGCTTTGCCGGCCAGTTGGTGCCCGTTTGCGCCGAGGCTGAAGGCAGCCCACGTACGACGAAGCCGCCAATTCCAAGCGATTCACGGGTGACCTTGTCGACAGCACCTGTTTTATTGAGGCCGTGATCATGTTGCCAGGCGGTCACCGCATCGCGCGTCTTCGGGCCAAAGTGACCGTCCGGGCTGAGCGAAGCTCCCTTGGAAGTGAGGAATTCCTGCAAGCGACGAATGTCCGCGCCGACGTCGCCGTAAGAAAGCCTGTAGGTGTATTCCATCTCGGCCTCCAATTTGATTTTTGACCATCTTGAAGAATTAACAATCAGGGGTAGAGTAAAGAGAGAAGAGATTTTCGCAAGCTTCACCACTGCGCGTCGTTGACCGAATTCGGGGGAGGGGCCAATGAAGCTCGACTTTGCACCGGCGGAGACATTTCGCGGAACACGAATTTTGCGGCAAGCGAATAATCTGGCTTACGCCTACGAAACCAATCATGCAGCGGTAGACGCCGATGGTGCGCCAAACGCCTACCATCCTGATGATATCGGCTTGGATGCGCTGGCAAATGCCGGTTATCCACACACCAACTGGTGGCGGGATGTTCTCGTGCCGGATCCCGACCATCCAGCCCGCGCGTACATCCAGCCGAGCGGCGAGTACGAGGGCTATTTCGTCGCGATGACTTCTTTGCGGGCGCCGAGCGGGGCTCGGACTGATCCAGCGACGTATGTCGATGCGACCCGATTTCCTTATGTTGTCATTCCGACGGGATTTGAGAGGCTTCCTCATGTTGCGAGGGCTGGTGATGTCGGTTTCGCAACGCACGTGCCAACTGGCGTGACCTCGACATTCATTGTCGGCGATGCCGGAGGAGGCAGTGCGGCGCGACTGGGGGAAGGATCGATTGCGCTGTTCGTTGCGCTTGGCGGTCAGAGTCCGAACCCCCGGACCGGCGCCGGATTGCCGAAGGGAAAGATCCAGTACATCATCTTCCCGAACTCGCGAAAAGCGGGTGAGGGACTGTGGCCACGGACCAATCAAGACATTCATGACCAGGCTATGGATTTGATTGCCAATACGCCCGGCATTGCGACGGAGTAAGGCCAAAACGCGCGGTGGCGCAGGCGGACACTGTCACCGAAAAGCAGGGCGGGTGACCGCTCGTCCGTCAGGTGTGAGGGACGTGGTCGCGACTCGATCTTGACAGGTACATGCAGATGCATCTAGATTGGATGCAATTGCATATAACCGTCGGGATCCCAGCCATGACCGCCTCACTGAAACTGATCAGCCACAAGCTTTGTCCCTATGTGCAGCGCGCGGTGATCGCGCTGAAGGAGAAGGGCGTGCCGTTCGAGCGGATCGACATCGATCTCGCGAGCAAGCCCGACTGGTTTCTGAAGCTCTCTCCGCTCGGCAAGGTGCCGGTGCTGGTGGTGACCACTGACAAGGGCGAGGTCGCGCTGTTCGAGAGCAACGTGATCTGCGAGTACATCGAGGAGACGCAGGGCGGCGCGAGGCTGCACCCGGCGGATGCCTTGAAGCGTGCCGAGCATCGGGCCTGGATGGAGTTCGGCTCGGCGATCCTGGGTGATCTCTGGGGCCTCGAGACCACGACGGATCCCGCGACGTTCGAGAGCAAGCGCCAGGCGCTCGTCGCAAAATTCGCGCGCGTGGAAGCGGCGCTCGGCGCGGGCCCGTATTTCGCAGGCGAGGCGTTCAGCCTGGTCGATGCGGTGTTCGCACCGATCTTCCGTTACTTCGATCTGTTCGACGAATTGACCGCGCACGGCATTTTCACGGATGTGCCAAAGGTCCGTGCTTGGCGTGCCGAGCTCGCCAAGCGCCCGAGCGTCCGCACGGCCGTCGGCGCGGCCTATCCGCAGTTGCTGCGCGCCTTCCTCGTGCGCCACGACGCGCATCTGCTCAAGCTCGCGGCCTGAGCGCAGGCTGATGTCGCATTCCACGGCCTGGCTGATGCTGGTGATCGCCGGCGCGCTCGATGTCGGCTGGGCGATCTCGATGAAATACGCGGAAGGCTACACGCGGGCGGGCTGGAGCATTGCGTCGCTCGTGCTGCTCGCGGCCTTCGTTGTCCTGCTCGGGCGCGCCTTGAAGGTGCTGGACGTCGGCGTCGCCTATTCGGTGTGGACCGGCATTGGGGCTGCCGGCACCTTCGTGATGGGTGTCGTCCTGTTCGGCGAGACCTTGAGCGCGATGAAGCTTGCGGGCATCGCGCTCGTCTTGACGGGGATCGTGGCGCTCAAGCTGGCTTGATGTGCACGTAGCCCGGATGGAGCCAACGGGTCGGCGCAAGGCGCCGCCCGATGACAGGCTCCGCGCAATCCGGGACGGTGTCTCTGCAGCGAGAGGTTTCCCGGATTGCGCTACGCTCCATCCGGGCTACAAGACCAATGCCTCAGCGAACGTTCGCCAGACGCATGTCCAGATACGCCGTGATGGTCTCCATCAGCGGCTCGAGCTTGGCGTCGAAGAAGTGGTTGGCGCCGGGGATGATCTGCTGGTCGATCACGATGCCCTTCTGCGTCTTCAGCTTCTCGACCAGCGTGTTGACGTCCTTCGGCGGCACCACCGCGTCCTTCTCGCCATGCACGATGAGTCCGGAGGACGGGCAGGGCGCGAGGAACGAGAAGTCGTAGAGATTGGCCGGCGGCGCGATCGAGATGAAGCCCTCGACCTCAGGACGGCGCATCAAGAGCTGCATGCCGATCCAGGCGCCGAACGAGAAGCCGGCGACCCAGCAGGCGCGCGCTTCGGGATTGATGGTCTGTGCCCAGTCGAGCGCGGCTGCCGCGTCCGACAACTCGCCGGTGCCATGGTCGAACGAGCCCTGGCTGCGGCCGACGCCGCGGAAGTTGAAGCGCAGCACCGAGAAACCGCGATGCGCGAAGGCGTAGTAGCACTGGTACACGATCTGATGATTCATCGTGCCGTGGAACTGCGGATGCGGATGCAGGATCATCGCGATCGGCGCGTTCTTCTGCTTGGCCGGGTGATAGCGACCCTCGAGGCGGCCGGCAGGGCCGGTGAAAATAACTTCAGGCATGGATGATCTCTGATTGAGTCCCTTGGAGGTGATCCCTGCGCAATCGTCCGATTGAGGCTCACCCAGCGTTGCCGCCGGCGAGAGCACGGATGAAGGGTGGAGAGGCGCGCCCTCGGATGATGCGCGAGTGGCGCGCAGGTGAACTGACGCGCGCTTCTAACACGAGGCAAGGGTCAAAAAGCAAGCATCTTCGACATCTCTCAATCGGCTCAACAGCTTAGCCAGTCATCGCGGCGTCATGTCCGGCCGGACGCGGGGGATGGGGAGGCTGCCGCGCCACAGCTGGGCGCCGGTTGGAGCCGGCTGTTCTGCCGAGGCCCCGACCAACCAATTGGAATCACGAGTGTTTATTAACGGACGTCGCATCGGCGGAGGCGATTCCCGCCGGGGCGGTTCGGCTTCCGAGCGCGGCGACCGCCGGCCGGTAACGCCGGCTGCCTCCGAGCGTCTGCCCGTTGTCGAAGGCGAGCTCGAAATCCCCGGAAGCCCTGCGATCCACGCCGCTCACCCGGTCGAGATTGGCAAGCCTGGTCCGATGAACGCGAACGATGGAAAAGCGCGCCAGCTCGCTTTCCGCCGCTGCGAGCGTACCCCGGATCAGGTGCCGGGTGCCGTCCGCGAGGCTGTATTCGATGTAGTTGCCGGCGGACGCGACCCAGAGGATGTCGCGCGGCAGCACACGAATGCGGCTGGTGCCGTCGCGCAGCCAGATCATGTCGGGGGACGGCGGGCCGGGCGCCGCGGGAGCGGCTGCGGCGGTCTTCAGCTCACGCCGGCTTTCGAGCAGCCAGATCGTGCCGGCGATCAGGACAACGGCCACGGCGTCCTTGCGGAATTCATAAAGGACCGTCGCGAGTGAGAAACGGAAATCGTAGGCGCCTCCGGCGAGCCAAAGCGCGAGCTTCCGCACCCAGACCATCCCGGCGATGTGAAGGGCGGAGAAGCCGAGCAGGGCGATGGTCCCGATTCCGACCCGCGCGGCGAGACCGGACATCCGGCGCATGCGGCGGACCGCCAGCACTGGGATCGGCAGCAGCAGCAGGATGACGGCGATGCTCGACATCTCCCAGAACAGCCGCCGACCGATGTCGTAGCTGTCGCCGCGCCAGGCGGCGTCCTGAGCGCCCGAGAACGCGTTGACGATTCCGATCGCGAGCGAGACGGCCGCAATCGCAGCGAACATCATCCGGTCGCCGCCGCTGATCCCAGAAGGCCCGCGACTCGTCCCAGCCGCAGGCGGCTCGTCCCCTCGCGTCCGATTCTGATCCCAAACCGGCTCGACGTGCGCCGCCGGCGGAGCATTTTCGGTGTCAGCCATTTTCACTGTCAACCTGGCCCGAAAACCGCGTTCGTCGTCCCCTCAAGGAGCAGAAAACCATGACAACACCACAGCAATTCCAAAGCTCGGAAAGGCGTATCGATCTGGACTGGGTGCGGATTTTAGCCTTCGGACTCTTGATCTTCTACCACGTCGGCATGCTCTACGTGTCCTGGGGATTTCACATCAAGAGCGCATACCGGCTGACCTGGCTGGAACCGGTGATGCTGTTCCTCAATCCCTGGCGGCTGTCGCTGCTGTTCCTGGTGTCGGGGGTCGCAACCCGCTTCATGCTCGACAAGTCGACCCTGGCATCGCTCGCGGGTGCGCGGTCGGCACGGCTGCTGATCCCGCTGATCTTCGGCATGCTCGTGATCGTGCCGCCGCAGTCCTATCTCCAGATCGTCGAAAGCCCAGGCTATCCCGCGGGCTTCTTCGATTTCTACACCAGGCACTACTTTGCCTTCGGCGCGCAGTTCTGTCCGAATCCCTGCATCGTGCTGCCGACCTGGAATCATCTCTGGTTCGTGGTCTATCTCTGGGTCTACACGATGGCCCTGATCGGCGTGCTCGCGCTATGGCCTGCCGGCGCCGACTGGCTTGGCCGGAGGCTGGCTGGCGTGCTCGCCGGGCCCCGGCTGCTGATCGTGCCCTGCCTGCTGTTTGCGGCCTGGCGCCTGGCGCTGTTTCCGGCTTTCCCGTCGACGCATGCGCTGTTCGGCGACTGGTACAACCATGCGGACCACGCGACGGCCTTCCTGATCGGTTTCCTGCTGGCGAAGCAGGAAGGGATCTGGCGCGAGGTCGAACGTCAGCGCTGGGCGGCATTGGTGGCTGCAACCGCCTGCTTCTCTGCCTTCATCCTGGTTCGCGCCGGTCTATTTGCGCCGTCGTCTGCGCTGAAGTCGTTCGCAGCCTCGGCCTATGGTTGCTACCAGTGGCTCGCGATCGCCGCCGTGCTCGGCTTTGCGCGGCGCATCTTCACTGCCGACAGCCCAGTGCGTCGCTATCTCACCGACGCGATCTTTCCGTACTACATCGTGCATCAGACAGGGATCATCGTGATCGCGCATCAACTGCGCGACAGCGGTCTTTCGGCCGGGAGCGAGGCCTCCATCGTCATCATCGGGACCGCGCTCACTTGCGTGGCGACCTATGAAGTCGTTCGGCGCATCGCCTGGCTGCGGCCGCTGTTCGGATTGCGCGCGGTGCCGCGGACGATTGCCACGATGGAGCAGCATCAGCCGGCCTGATGCGCACGTCCCTCCGATTGGCCGGACGGCAAAAGGTGCTAAGAGGGCAAAATGCCGACCCGTGTCTATCTCGACTGGAACGCGACCACGCCGCTGCGCCCCGAGGCGCGGGCGGCGATGGTTGCGGCGTTTGACCTGATCGGCAATCCGTCGTCGGTCCATGCCGAGGGGCGGGAGGCGCGGCGATTGGTCGAGGAGGCGCGTGCCACGCTTGCCGCGGCCGTGGGTGCCTTGCCGCGGAACGTGATCTTCACCTCGGCCGGAACCGAGGCCAATGCGCTGGCGCTGTCGCCGGGGCTGCGGGGGCCGTCCGGCCGACCTGTCGAACGGCTGCTGGTCTCGGCGGTTGAGCACGCCTCGGTGCTGGCGGGAGGCCGGTTCCCGGGCGCCGCGATCGGTCTGATCCCGGTCACGCGCCCCGGGGTGGTCGACCTCGAGCATCTAAGGGCCCAGCTCAAGGACGGTCCGCCGGCGCTGGTGTCGATCATGGCCGCCAACAATGAGACCGGCGCGCTCCAACCGGTTGCCGAGGCGGCAACGATTGTTCACGAGGCCGGCGGCCTGCTGCATGTCGATGCGATCCAGGCGCTGGGCAAAATCCCGTTCGACATCAAGGCTGTAGGCGCCGACCTTGCGACCTTTTCTGCGCACAAGATCGGCGGCCCCAAAGGCGTCGGCGCATTGGTCGTGGCCGAGGGGATCGCCGGACTGGAGCCGGTGTTGCGGGGCGGGGGACAGGAGCAGAGCCGCCGCGCCGGGACCGAGAATGTCTCTGGCATTGCCGGCTTTGGCGCGGCTGTGAGGGTCGCGCTTCAGGCTCTGCCGGAAGATGTGGAGCGGATGGCAACCCTCAGAAATCACTTCGAAAAGGGCATTCGGGGGATCGCGGGCGCGACGATCTTCTCAGAGGGGGTGAAGCGGTTGCCAAATACCGTTTTGTTCACGGCGCCGGGCCTCAAGGCCGAAACCGCCGTAATCGGTTTCGACCTCGAAGGCATTGCCGTCTCCTCCGGCTCCGCCTGTTCCTCGGGCAAGGTCCAGCCGTCGCACGTTCTTTCGGCCATGGGCTTTGACCCGATGGTCGCCCAGGGAGCGGTGCGTCTCAGTCTGGGCTGGTCCACGGAACCGGATGACATCAACAGGGCGTTAGAGGCTTGGCGAAAGCTCGGTAATACCCTACTTAGACATTAAGCGACGAAACACGGCTTGAACGGTTCTAAGCCCGTGCTTTCTGCCAAAAAACATCGTAATACTCGTCCGAGTTTGATCCACCGTGGTCCTTGAAACCACGAGCGGAGGATAGAATGCCAGCCGTGCAAGAGACGGTCGAGCGCGTGAAGCGCATCGACGTCGATCAGTATCGTTATGGGTTTGAGACCCTGATCGAGTCCGACAAGGCCCCCAAGGGGCTGTCGGAAGAGACCGTCAAATTCATCTCGCAGAAGAAGAACGAGCCCGTCTGGATGCTCCAGTGGCGGCTGGAGGCCTATCGGCGCTGGCTGACCATGCAGGAGCCGACCTGGGCGCGCGTCGACTATCCCAAGA
>NZ_LFJB01000093.1:0-10453 GCF_006658625.1 Bradyrhizobium sp. UNPF46 | reverse complement strand
CGGCTCACGGCGTCAAGCGCCAAGGACCCAACGGCTTCCCGCCCACCATCATTATGACAGGCTTTTCAGACACAGGGACCCAGGAGCTACAGAGTGCAAGCCGAAAGATGGGCCCCGGCTCAGCAGCGCATCACGCCGCGAAGATGCGGCGCGCTGCACTGCGTCCGGGGCACGCGGAGAAGCAGCCTTTTTCACCAAGCACGTCTTCGCGATCTCGCGGCGTATTCCGCCCGAGCTTTGCTATCCATTTCGCCCTCGTCGAGAATAAAGGGCGCTGGGAAGGCCGGGCGCCGGCTGGCACCCGAGGTCCGCACGCGAAAGACGCACGCGGGGTTGACCACAGGTGTTGCCGGTCGCCCGGCCTTCCCTGCGCAATGGTGTTACGGCTTATGGCGCGCTCTCCCCGGGGAGCGATGCACTATTGCCCCCGTCGCCTTGCGGCTGATTGATGCGCGTGCCGGTTGGCTGCCACATCACCGCGAGACTTGACGCCAGAACCGCGGGCGTCAGGACCACACGCTTTTGCCGTCCGCGGACGTCCCGCCCCGGACAGCCGGAAGCTCGCGCGTGCTCGCCTCCAACGCCGAAACGAAACGCTGTGACCACGCCGTGTCGTGCCGCGGATCGCGATGGCTCACGAGGTTCGCCCGCCCTGCCATCCCGTCACGCGCCGGCGCTACCGCGTCCATCGCATCCCGCCCGCGTATCGTGACGATCGCGAAACGCCCCTTTGACGGGCCGGGATGGACTGCGGTTTAGCCGAAATTACGAATTCGGTCAATCAGAATATTCCGAACGGCCTCTCTTGACCTGGATGTAGCCTGTTTTGCCCCTCGGCAATGCGAGCCCTGGTGTGCGGGCCGGAGCGGCCAGGCGGCGCTGGAGCGCTGCCGGCCGCTCCGACGTCTCAGCTCATGGCAGGCTGCGGCCAATCCCGATCGCGCGGGGCCAAATCATCGAGGCGAATACCCGACGGGTCGAGGACCGGCGACAGCAGGATATCGACCTTCATGGTGGCGTTCGCTCGTTCCCAGTTCGTCCACGGCATCGTGTCCAGGTTTGGGATCGGCGGCAGCGCCAGCCATTCAAACGTGCTCGCTGTTTTCCCACCGATGCCGGGGCTTTCGGCGCCTTGGACCGCAGCTGGCAAGAGACAGATGGTTGCAGCAACCGCAAGAGCCGCAAGGTACCGCGCCATCTGCGTGTTCTCCGCGCGAGCGGAGAAGGCACGATCTTCGATCATTTCATCCTCCAATCGTTCGTGGAACAGGTCTCATGATCAGAGAACTAGGCGAGCCCGGCCTGAGCCGGGCTCGCTCGTCTCAGAAGTCCATGGCCGGCGCGCCGGCCGTCTCGGACTTCTTCGGCTTGTCGGCGACCAGCGCCTCGGTGGTGATGAGCAGCGAGGCCACGGAGGCGGCATCCTGCAAGGCGGTGCGCACCACCTTCGCGGGATCGATCACGCCGGCCTTGACCATGTCCTGGTACTCGCCCGTCGCGGCATTGAAGCCCCACGTGTAGGTCTCGTTTTCGAGGAGCTTGCCGACCACGACGGAACCATCCTCGCCGGCATTCTGCACGATCTGCCGGGCCGGCACCTGGATGGCGCGCCGCACGATATCGACGCCGGCCTTCTGGTCGGCATTGCCGGTCGTGACGCCGTCCAGCGCCTTGAGGGCGCGCAGCAGTGCCACGCCGCCGCCGGGCAGGATGCCTTCCTCGACGGCCGCCCGCGTCGCATGCAGAGCATCGTCCACGCGGTCCTTGCGTTCCTTCACCTCGACCTCGGTCGCTCCACCGACCCGGATCACCGCGACGCCGCCGGCGAGCTTCGCCAGCCGCTCCTGGAGCTTCTCGCGGTCGTAGTCCGAGGTGATTTCCTCGATCTGCGTCCTGATCTGCTGGCTTCTGGCCTCGATGTCCTTCTTGGCACCGGCACCATCGACGATCGTGGTGTTCTCCTTGTCGATCACGACCTTCTTGGCCCGGCCCAGCATCTTCACCGACACGTTCTCGAGCTTGATGCCGAGATCCTCGGAAATCACGGTACCGCCCGTGAGGATCGCAATGTCCTCCAGCATCGCCTTGCGACGATCGCCAAAACCGGGCGCCTTGACCGCGGCAACCTTCAGACCTCCGCGCAGGCGATTGACCACGAGTGTGGCCAGCGCCTCGCCCTCTACCTCCTCCGCGATGATCAGGAGCGGCTTGCCGGATTGCACGACCTGTTCGAGCAGCGGCAACATCGCCTGGAGACCAGACAGCTTCTTCTCGTGAATCAGCACATAGGGGTCCTCGAGTTCGACCCGCATCTTCTCGGCGTTGGTGACGAAATAGGGCGAGACATAACCGCGGTCGAATTGCATGCCCTCGACGACCTCGAGCTCGGTGTGCAGGCTCTTGGCTTCCTCGACCGTGATCACGCCCTCGTTGCCGACCTTCTGCATCGCCTCCGCCAGGAAGCGCCCGATCTCGGTATCTCCGTTTGCGGAGATGGTACCGACCTGGGCGATCTCGTCATTGGACGTGACCTTCTTGGCATGGGTCTTGAGGTCGCTTACGATGGCGTCGACGGCAAGGTCGATGCCGCGCTTCAGGTCCATCGGGTTCATGCCGGCGGCGACCGCCTTTGCACCTTCCTTGACGATGGCCTGCGCCAAAACGGTCGCCGTGGTGGTGCCGTCTCCGGCAAGATCATTGGTCTTGGAGGCGACCTCGCGCACCATCTGGGCGCCCATGTTCTCGAACTTGTCCTCCAGCTCGATTTCCTTGGCGACGGTGACGCCATCCTTCGTAATGCGCGGCGCGCCGAACGATTTCTCGATGACGACGTTGCGTCCCTTCGGACCAAGCGTGACTTTCACCGCATTCGCCAGTGTGTCGACGCCCCGCAGCATGCGCTCGCGGGCCTCGGTCGCGAACTTCACGTCCTTGGCAGCCATGTTGCAAACTCCTTTCCGTTCGATGACTGTCAGTGCGTTACGCCGCCTTCTTCAGCGAGCCGGCCTGTTCGACCACGCCGAGAAGGTCGGTTTCCTTCATGATCAGGAGCTCCTCGCCGTCGATCTTGACCTCCGTGCCCGACCATTTCCCGAACAGCACCCGGTCACCCACCCTGACGTCGAGCGACACGAGCTGACCTTGCTCGTTGCGACCACCCGGTCCGGCAGCGATGATCTCACCCTGCTGGGGCTTCTCCTTGGCGGTGTCGGGAATGATGATGCCGCCGGCGGTCTTCTCCTCGGCATCGATACGGCGCACGAGCACACGGTCGTGCAACGGGCGGAAATGCATGCACATCCTCCTTCAATGGGTTCAGCGATGTCCAAAATCCGGGTCCGAAAACGGCCCCCCGGGCGGCAAACGACCTAGGGGCAGGTCGATATCCGTTCAAGGGGGATTCGGAAAAAAATTCGGGGCGATTGCGGTCGCACCGGCTTGCGTGCCGGTCGGTCCCGAGCCGCCAAGGGGCGACCGGGCTGAGCCCGATAGGGACTGCTCGGCTCCCCGGCCCGGCGCGATCACCTTGCCGATCGGCCACAGTGCAATGCCTAGGAGCGTCAGCGCGTAGGATGTGTAGAGCCTTTGCGAAACCCATCATGTCGCGTCATCGGCGGACGGGTGATGGGTTTCGCTGGCGCTCTACCCATCCTAAGAGTTGTCTGTGACCTCGATCACATCGGCATCCATTGTCGCCATACACTCGGGCAGATATTCTAAGACCTTCAACCAATGGGGGAAGGACATGCGGCATCTGCTGGCGTTCGTTGGCGTAATAGCCGCGGGGCTCGTCCTGGCTTGCCAGCAGGCACATGCAGAAATTCGCGTCGCTCTCGTCATCGGCAACGGTGCCTATCAGAGCCACAATTGCCGAACCCGCCGAACGATGCCGCGGACGTCGCCGCAGCACTGAAGCGAGACGGCTTCGACACCATCATGGCCACCAATCTCGATGAGGAGGGAATGAAATCAGCTACGATCCGGTTCGCAAGAGCCGCGCGAGCCGCAGACGTCGCACTATTCTATTACTCTGGACACGCGCTGCAGTTCGGTGGTGTCAACTATCTGGCACCGGTCGATACCAAGCTCGCCGATGAAGCGGACCTTCGACGGATGACACGCGTCGACGACATCATCGCTGACCTGCAGCAGGCGAAGAATCTGCGCATACTCGTTCTCGACTCGTGCCGGGACAACCCCCTCGCCGATCAGCTCCGACGCTCGATAGGTACCACCCGCGCTCTGGCGCTGCAACGAGGGTTGGCGAAGGTCGACACGCCGCTCGGCATGATCGTCGCGTACTCCACTCAGGCCGGACGGACTGCAGAGGATGGCGGTGGACGCAATAGCCCGTACACGTCCGCGTTCCTCAAGAACATCGAAGCACCGGAGGAGATCGGCGTGGTGTTTCGGCGCATCAGCAATGATGTCTATGAGACGACAGGCAGACAGCAGTTGCCGGAACTGTCGCTGTCACTGACAGGCGAGTTTTATCTCAAGGGCAGGGCCGACATCACAGTCAAGCAGAACCCGACACCCTCTCCGCAACCGCGCGATCCGGCCCAGCAAGCGTGGATAGCGACTCAGAGCACCACAAGTGTCGCAGTCCTCGAGGATTTCATCCGACAATTCGGCGACACCCCGTACGGCAGCATGGCACGAGCAAGGCTAGAAGAGTTGAGAAAGGGCCAACTCGCGAACGTGAAGCCGGCTGCTCGCGTTCAAGATACTCCGCAAACGTCACCAACGGCGCAATTGGATCTGGAGGGGGATTGGTTCGGTTATGCGACCAGCGGGCGAACGAAATTCAACTATAAATGGGCGGTCCATCAGTCCGGGAGCGAGGTGTCGGGCAAGATATCGTTGTCCCAACACGGCAGTAACGATTGGATCGCCTACAAGTTCGAAGGAACGCTGCAGAACGGTCTACTCAGTTTCAAAGGCACACGGTGGGAAGCGGCGCGTCACGGGGTGTTTTGCATGGCAAGCGGAGTCGTAGCGATCGACAGCACTCGGGGCTTGGCGCTGAAGGGAACATGGGGACCCAACCCAATTCCAGGGGGATGCCCGAGTGGCAGCTTTGGTCAAGTGTTTCTCACGAAGAGATAGTCATCTTGGTGCTGCGATCGCTTGGAGCGGAGGTGTTCGCGATAGTCGAACGTTTAGGACTCGCTGCGTTCACTCTCAACAATGGATGATGTTCCAAAACGAGCGGCAAGTCTTCTGAGGCGCAAAGTCGCCCCCCGGCCCGCGCGACCTCCGCTCCACCGCCAGAGGCCAACATCGACGAAAGCCCACCTCACGCCGGCACGATCACCTTGCCGATCGGCCAGAGCGCGATGCCGGCGAGCTTGAGGTGCGCCCAGGCAAAGGGAATGCCGATGATGGTGATCGCGAGCACCAGGGCCGTCAGGACGTGGCCGAGTGCCAGCCACCAGCCGGCGAGCACGAACCAGATGATGTTGCCGATCACCCCGAGCGGGCCGGTGCCAATATCCTCGACACCGGTGACATCGTAGCGGTTGACCGCACGCGAGCCGAACGGCAGCAGGGTGTAGACGGCGATGTTGAACGCCGCCCGCGCCCAGGGCAGGCCGATGATGGTGACGGCCATGATGACCGCGGCCACCAGCCAGCCGAACGCCATCCAGGCGCCGCCGATGAGGATCCAGAGGATGTTGAGCAGCATCGAGACGGGGGTCATGGGGTGATCCGGAGGTGGATGATCCCGTCTATATAGGATCGGAATCTGTCTCTGCTAAGACGGCGCCACGCCCATGAAACGTAGCCCGGATGGAGCGGAGCGCAATCCGGGAAGCGAGCTACCAGCTACAGCGGCCCCAGATTACGCTTGCGCTCCATCCGGGCTACGGGGTTACCGCCCTTCGAACCTCGGCGCCCGCTTCTCCATGAACGCCTTCATGCCCTCGGCCATGTCCTGGGTTTTGAACAGCGGCAGGAGCTGGAGATAAACGTGGTGGACGTGGTCGGAGAAGTTTTCGTTCAGGCCCATCCGCATCATGCGCTTGGAGGCCTGCACGGCAAGCGGCGCGTTGGCGGCGATTTCGCGGGCGATCGCGGTGGCGCGGGTCATCAGCTCGGCGTCCGGCACGACCTCGTTGGCGAGGCCCCAGTCCAGGCATTCACGGGCGCTGAGCGTGCGGCCTGTGAAGATCAGCTCGGAGGCCTTGGCCCAGCCGAGCATGCGCGGCAACAGCCAGGTGCCGCCGGATTCCGGCACCACGCCGCGCTTGACGAAGGCGGCGGCGAGCTTGGCGGATTCCGCCATGATGCGGATGTCGCAGCCGAGCGCAGTGTCCATGCCGTAGCCGGCCGCCCCGCCGTTGACGGCGCAGATGGTCGGCTTGTCCATCGCCTGCAACACCGTCGGCGGCGTGTTGCGGAGGTTGATGGTGGTCGGCGAGGACGCGGCGCTGAGGCCGTTGCCGTCGCGTTCCTTGCGCAGGTCGAGGCCGGCGCAGAACGCCCTGCCCTTGCCGGTGAGGATCACGACGCGGACGTTCTTGTCCTCGTTGGCCTCGGTCAGCAGGCGGGCCAGATCGTTCAGCATCGGGCCGGAGATCGTGTTCATCCGCTCCGGCGCATTCAGCGTGATGGTCGCGATGTGGTCGGCGACCGTATAGAGGACTTCGTTGGCGGCATCGGTCATGACAAATGTTTCCCCATCCGTGTGTTGTTGGTTGGGCAAAGCGAAGCGTGCCCACCACTTCTTAACGGCGGGCACAGCGCTACGCGCTGTTGCCCCCCTCCGGCACCGCCTCAGATCTTCCGGCCCGCCTGCTCCCAATAGGGATCGCGCAGCCGGCGCTTGAATATCTTGCCGGAATCTTCGCGCGGCAGGCCGCTGCGGATCTCGATGTGCTTGGGCACCTTGTAGTCGGCCAGATGCGCCTTCAGGCTCGCGCGAACGCCGGCGGCATCGAGCGTCACGCCGGCTTGCGGCTCGACCACGGCCATCAGCGCCTCGCCGAACTCGGCGTCGGGAATGCCGAACACGGCGCAATCATGCACGCCTGATACGGCGTGCAGCACGGATTCGATCTCCGCCGGGTAGATGTTGACGCCGCCCGAGATCACCATGTCGCGCTTGCGGTCGCAGATGAAGACGTAGCCGTCCGCGTCGATATAGCCGACATCGCCGGAGGTGATGAAGCCGTCGCGGTCGATCTCGGTGCGCTTCTCCGGCTTGTTGTGGTAGGTGAAATCGGCCAATTCGGCCATGCGGGAATAGATCTCGCCGATCTCGCCGGGCGGCAGCACGCGGCCGTCGTCGCCGATGAAGCGCAGCTCGGCGCCGGGCGAAATTTTACCGACGGTGCCGGGCTTCTTCAGCGCGTCCTCCGAGGTCGCGAATGTGACGGCGCTGGATTCGGTCGAGCCGTAGAATTCGTAGATCACCGGCCCCCACCATTCGATCATGGCGCGCTTGACGTCCGCCGGACAGGGAGCTGCGGCATGGATGACGTGGCGCAGCGAGGAGACGTCGTATCTCTTGCGCACCGCCTCCGGCAGCTTCATCAAGCGAATGAACATGGTCGGCACCATGAAGATGGTGTCGATCTTGTATCGCTCGATCGCTTCCAGAAATTCCTCCGGCTCGAACCGTGGCATCAGCACCAGCGCGCCGCCGAGCTTGCCGGCGCGGATGCCGAACGAATTCGGCGCCGAATGATACAGCGGGCCCGGCAGCAGCGCACGCGCGCCGGGCTTGAGCCCATAGATCATCGCGCGCATGCGCTCGCCCGCCGCCTGCTGCTCCGGCGTCGGCGCGTTGCGGCGCACGCCCTTGGGATGGCCCGTGGTGCCCGAGGTGTAGATCATGTTCATCGGCTGCGGCACGACCGGGCCGTCATAGGGCTGGAATTGCGCGAGCCAGGATTCGAAGTCGATCGCAAAGCTTGCCGTCGCCAGATGATCGGGATCGATCTTGTAGTTGGACAGGATCTCCGGCGGGGTCGGCACGCTGAGCACGGTGACACCGGCCGGAATGGCATCGCGCAAGCCATGCAGCATGTCGGCGTGGCCGATCAGCACGGAGGTGCCGGTGTCCTTGAGGATGTAGTTGATCTCCTCCGGCTTGAAGTGCCAGTTGATCGGCACGCCGTAAGCCCCCAGCCGCATCGCGGCATAGGCGGCTTCCAGAAAGGCAATGTCGTTGCGCATCAGCATGCAGACGCAATCGCCCTGGCGGACGCCGATATCTGCAAGGCCGCTTGCGATGCGGTCGGCGCGGGATGCGACCTCCGCATGGCTGCGACGGCGCTCGCCGGAGACGATGCCGAGGAAGTCAGACGTTTCGCTCATTTTGTTTTCCGATCTTTCGTCGGGTTGAGAACGTGAACACAGATCAGACCGTCATTCCGGGGCGATGCGCAGCATCGAACCCGGAATCCATTTCACAGCCGAGGACGCGGCTCGATGGATTCCGGGCCTGCGCCTGCGGCGCATCCCGGAATGACAGCGAACTAATCCGCGTACTTCGCCGTGCGCTTCTCCAGATTGGAGCGCACCGCTTCGGTCTGGTTCGGGCTGCCGATCAGCTTCTGCTGCTCGACCGACTCCGCGAGCAGTGCCGGACCGGGATCGACCGAGAGATTGTTCAGCAGCCGCTTGGCGGCGCGGATCGCATCGGGGCTCTTGCCGGCCATCTCGCGCGCGACTTCGAGAGCGGCCGCGCGCGGATCGTCGCAGATGCGCGTGGCGAGGCCGAAAGCCATCGCCTCCTGCGCGGAGAAGATGCGGCCGGTGTAGGTGAGATCGCGCAAGATGTCGTCGCGCACGAGGCTCGCGAGGATCGGCGTGCCCGCCATATCAGGGACTAGGCCCCATTTGATCTCCATGATCGACATCCGCGCATCCGCCGAGAGAAAGCGCATGTCCGCGCCGAGCGAAAGCTGGAAGCCGCCGCCGAAGGCAACGCCGTGCACCGCTGCGATCACGGGAACAGGAAGCTGGCGCCATCCCCACACCGCCTGTTGCGGGAAGTTCGCCTGGCCATGTGTGCGCTTGGTGAGATCGCGATTTTCGCCACCCGGAATTCCGTTGCCGCCCTTCTCCTTCATGGCGGCAAAACGTCCCATATCGAGCCCGGCGCAGAAGGCACGGCCCTCGCCCGAGAGCACGACGGCGCGCACGCTCTTGTCCTTCGAAAGCCGGTCGGTTGCGGCGACGAGCGCCTCGAACATGGCCTGATCCAGCGCGTTCATCTTGTCCGCGCGCACCAGGCGCACGTCGGCAACGCCTTCCGAGATCGAGATCGAGACGCGCTCTTCCATGGACGAATTCTCCCCTGTTCTTGACCGGTTGCCGCTTTACAGGACGCTGGCGGCCGGATTTAGTCAATCGACCAATTAACTGACAATCCCTACGGGGGAAACAGCCATGTTCAAGGAAAATCTTCTGGCCGGCCGGCGCATTCTCGTCACCGGCGGCGGCACGGGTCTCGGCAAATCGATGGCGGCGCGCTTTCTCCAGCTCGGCGCCGAGGTGCATATCTGCGGTCGGCGCAAGATCGTGTGCGACGAGACCGCGACCGAGCTGATGGCGGAGTACGGCGGCCGCGTCACCAGCCACGGCGTCGACATCCGCAACGCGCTCGCGGTCGAGGAGATGGTCGAGAACATCTTTCGCGACGGCGGCCTCACCGACCTCATCAACAACGCCGCCGGCAATTTCATCTCGCGCACCGAGGAGCTGTCGCCGCGCGGCTTCGACGCGGTCGCCAACATCGTCATGCACGGCACGTTCTACGTGACGCATGCGGTCGGCAAGCGCTGGATCGCCTTGAAGCAGCCGGGCAATGTCGTCTCGATCACCACGACCTGGGTGCGCAACGGCTCGCCCTACGTGGTGCCGTCGGCGATGAGCAAGTCGGCGATCCATGCGATGACCATGTCGCTTGCGACCGAATGGGGCCGCTACGGCATCCGCCTCAACACCATCGCGCCGGGCGAAATCCCGACCGAAGGCATGAGCAAGCGCATCAAGCCGGGCGACGAGGCGGGCGCACGCACCAAGGCGATGAACCCGATGGGCCGCGTCGGCACCATGGAGGAATTGCAGAACGTCGCCGTGTTCCTGATCTCCGGCGGCTGCGACTGGATCAGCGGCGAGACCATCGCCATGGACGGCGCCCAGGCGCTCGCGATGGGCGGCAATTTCTACCAGCTCCGCGACTGGAGCGACGACGACTGGAAGACCGCGCGCGAGAGCATCATGGCCCAGAACGAGAAGGACCGGGCGAAGCGGGGATAGTCTCGTGCCCCGGACGCAGTGCAGCGCGCCGCACTTGCGGCGTGGTGCACTGGTGAGCCGGGGCCCAGCACATTCTTACGTCTCGCGAAAGCATGGGTCCCTGTGTCTGAAAAGCCTGTCATAATGATGGTGGGCGGGAAGCCGTTGGGTCCTTGGCGCTTGACGCCGTGAGCCGGCT
>NZ_LFJB01000129.1:0-11639 GCF_006658625.1 Bradyrhizobium sp. UNPF46 | reverse complement strand
CGACTTGACCAATGGCCAATCTGTCAGTGATGTGTCCGAACAGGCGTCAGCTATGTCTCCGGTCTAAACACTTCGCGGGCAATGACACCGCGCATATGGCCTGCGCTTTGCCTCGAGCCGCTCACTGCCCGCCCACCAGGCTCAGCACGAACCTGCTGCCGACGATGAAGAGATAGCAGCCGAACGCGACTTCCAGCGTTCGCTTCGACATTGCATGCGCGGCTTTGACGCCGAGCGGTGCCGTGACGAGGCTCATCGGCATCACCAGCACGGCGCCGATCAGCGAGACGTAGCCGAGCGTGAACGGAACTTGCAGCGCGGCGACAGACGGATAGGTCGCCGCGGCGGGCCAGCCGGCATAGATGTAGCCGATCGCGCCGGGGATCGAGATCAGCACGGCAAGCGCCGATGACGTCGCGACCGCTTGATGGATCGGACGGCCATAGAAGGTCATCAGCAGGTTCGAGAACAGGCCGCCGCCGATGCCCATCAGCGTCGACAGGATGCCGACGCAGAAGCCGTAAATCCGCATCAACGGTCCCTTCGGCAGATCGTCGCCGAGCTTCCAGGTCTCGCGCGCGAAGATCAGCCGCACGGCTGCCGACCAGGCGACGCAGACGAACACGATCTTGAACAGCCGCTCCGGTGCGTAGCGCGCGACCACGCTGCCGGCGACGACGCCGATCACGATCGGCAGCCACCAGGCGCGCAGGACGCCCAAGTCGACGGCACCGCGCTTGTAATGCGCCTGGAACGAACGGATCGAGGTCGGGATGATCACTGCGAGCGAGGTGCCGACGCAGAGCGGCATCCGCACCTCGAGCGGCACGCCGGCGATGCGGAAACATTCGTAGAACACCGGCACGAGAATCGCGCCGCCGCCGATGCCGAACACGCCGGCCAGGAATCCGGAGAGCGCGCCGGTTGCGATCAGCAACAGCGCGAGCTCGACGACGTCCTTGATATCAAGACCTGCGATCACCCCTGACCTGCCCGGCGACTGGTCGCAGCGTGACCGAAACGAGCGCCCGGAAATGGCTGCGTGCCAAGCTGTAGGCGATCTGATTTGCACGGTCGACCGCCGCGTCGCCGGTCTTGGGTGGAATGCAGGCTGCGCATATCCGCCCGCGATGCGAAAAATGAGTGCGCATGACGGAAATCGCTCGTGTCGGGTCGGCCGGCCGGTCGGCCCTCGGCGGTGTGAACTGACTGGTTCGAACGCCCGACGGCTCGGAGCGGGTTAGAGCCGTTCCAATAGTGATTTCAACGCGCCCGGGCCGTTGCCACAAGAGATGAATAGCTGTTCTGTTTTTACTCGGCATACAGCCGCTCTGGTATACCAAGACCCTGATTGGCCTTGTTTCATCAAGGGTCTAGAGCTGAACGCCGGTTCGATTTATGGCAATTTGGAGATTGCGCAGGGCAAATCGACTCCGTAAATAGAGCCGACCTTTCGCGATCCCCGCGCGCCCTCTGCTGGGCCGCCACACAACATCAAAGCCCATGACCGCACGGATCGAACGACCGCTTTCACCACACATGCAAGTCTACCGCTGGACGCTGACGATGGCGCTGTCCATCGTCCATCGCGCCACCGGCATCGCCCTTTACGTCGGAACGCTGCTGCTGGTCTGGTGGCTGGTTGCGGCGGCCTCCGGCCCGGCCGCCTATGCCCACGTCCAGGCCTTTGCCGGCAGCATCATCGGCCGCCTGATCGTGTTCGGCTACACCTGGGCGCTGATGCACCACATGCTGAGCGGCATCCGGCATTTCGTCTGGGACCTCGGCTACGGCTTCAAGGCCAATGAGCGCGAAGCGCTGACCTGGGGCGCGCTGATCGGCGGCATCGCACTGACGGTGCTGATCTGGATCATCGCCTATGCGATCGGAGGCGGACGATGAGCGCGACCGATACGCCCAAGCGCAGCATGCGCACCCCGCTCGGCCGCGTCCGCAATCTCGGCGCCGCGCATTCGGGCACGTCCGATTTCTGGCGCCAGCGCATCACCGGCGTCGCCATGACGCTGCTGATGATCCCGGTCCTGGTGATCATCATGATGCTGCTCGGCCGCAACCAGGTCGGCGCAGCGCAGATCCTCAGCTCGATTCCCGTCGCGGTGATCCTGCTGCTGTTCATCTTCGCCAGCGCCTGGCACATGAAGATCGGCATGCAGGTGGTGATCGAGGACTACGTCCATAACGAGAAGCTGAAGCTCGTCTCGGTCATGCTCAACAACTTCTTCTCGGTCGCCGTGGCGCTCGCCTCGACCTACGCGATCCTGAAACTTTCCTCCGGAGTGTAACCCATGGCCACCACAACGAATGGCTCGGGCAACGGCGCTCCCGCCACCAACGGCAAAGCCTATCCGATCGAAGACCACACCTACGACGTCGTCGTGGTCGGCGCCGGCGGCGCTGGCCTGCGCGCCGTGGTCGGCTGCAGCGAAGCGGGCCTGCGCACGGCCTGCATCACGAAAGTGTTCCCGACCCGCTCGCACACGGTCGCGGCGCAGGGCGGCATCTCGGCTTCGCTCGGCAACATGCACAAGGACGACTGGCGCTGGCACATGTACGACACCGTGAAGGGGTCGGACTGGCTCGGCGACCAGGACGCGATCGAATACATGGTGCGCAACGCACCCGACGCGGTCTACGAGCTCGAGCATTGGGGCGTGCCGTTCTCGCGCACCGAGGACGGCAAGATCTACCAGCGTCCGTTCGGCGGCATGACCATGGAGTACGGCAAGGGCCAGGCGCAGCGCACCTGCGCCGCCGCCGACCGCACCGGTCACGCCATGCTGCATACCATGTACGGCCAATCGCTGCGTCACGCGGCCGAGTTCTTCATCGAGTTCTTCGCCATCGATCTGATCATGGACGACCAGGGCACCTGCCGCGGCGTCATCGCGCTCAAGCTCGACGACGGCACGCTGCACCGCTTCCGCGCCCAGACCGTGATCCTCGCCACCGGCGGCTACGGCCGCGCCTACGCCTCCTGCACCTCGGCGCACACCTGCACCGGCGATGGCGGCGGCATGGTGCTGCGCGCCGGTCTGCCGATGCAGGACATGGAGTTCGTCCAGTTCCACCCGACCGGCATCTACGGCTCGGGCTGCCTCGTCACCGAGGGCGCCCGCGGCGAAGGCGGCTATCTCGTCAACTCCGAGGGCGAGCGCTTCATGGAGCGCTACGCGCCATCCGCCAAGGACCTCGCTTCGCGCGACGTCGTCTCGCGCGCGATGACCATCGAGATCCGCGAGGGACGCGGCGTCGGCAAGAAGAAGGACCACATCTTCCTTCATCTCGACCATCTCGATCCCGCGGTGCTCGCCGAACGCCTGCCGGGCATCTCCGAATCCGCAAAGATCTTCGCCAATGTCGACGTGACGCGCGAGCCGATTCCGATCGTGCCGACCGTGCACTACAACATGGGCGGCATCCCCACGAACTATCACGGCGAGGTGCTGACCAAGAAGGACGGCGACGACAACGCGATCATTCCGGGCCTGATGGCGATCGGCGAAGCCGCCTGCGTCTCGGTGCACGGCGCCAACCGCCTCGGCTCCAACTCGCTGATCGACCTCGTGGTGTTCGGCCGCGCCGCCGCGCTTCGCCTCGCCGAGAAGCTGACGCCGAACGCCAAGCAGCCGGAGCTGCCGGCCAACTCGGCCGACCTCGCGCTCGGCCGGCTCGACCATTACCGCTACGCCTCCGGCGGCACGCCGACCGCGAAACTGCGCGAAGGCATGCAGAACGTGATGCAGACCAATTGCGCGGTGTTCCGCACCGGTGAAGTCCTGAGCGAAGGCCAGAACCTGATCGCCAAGGTCCACAGCGGCATCACCGACATCGCCGTGTCCGACCGTTCCCTGGTGTGGAATTCGGATCTCGTCGAGACGCTCGAATTCGACAACCTGATCTCGCAGGCGGTGGTGACGATGAACTCGGCCGCCAACCGCACCGAGAGCCGCGGCGCCCATGCCCGCGAGGACTTCTCCGAGCGCGACGACAAGAACTGGATGAAGCACACGCTGGCCTGGCTGGACGATGCCGGCAAGGTCAAGATCGAGTACCGCCCGGTTCACGACTACACCATGACCAACGACGTGCAGTACATCCCGCCGAAAGCGCGCGTGTACTGATCGAACAGTAGCCGTCATTCCGGGGCGCCCGAAGGGCGAACCCGGAATCTCGAGATCCCGGGTTCACGCTTCGCATGCCCCGGGATGACGAAAGGTTAGAGCAATGGTTGAATTCGCACTTCCCAAGAACTCCAAGATATCAGGCGGCAAGACCTGGCCGAAGCCCGCGGGCGCGACCGAGGTTCGCGAGTTCAAGGTCTATCGCTGGAACCCGGACGACGGCAAGAATCCGAGCGTCGACACCTATTACGTCGACACCAATGATTGCGGCCCGATGGTGCTGGACGGCCTGATCTGGATCAAGAACCACATCGACCCGTCGCTGACCTTCCGCCGCTCCTGCCGCGAAGGCGTCTGCGGCTCCTGCGCCATGAACATCGACGGCCAGAACACGCTGGCATGCACCCGCTCGATGCACGACGTGAAGGACGGCGCGGTGAAGGTCAATCCGCTGCCGCACCAGCCGGTGGTGAAGGACCTCGTCCCTGATCTCACCAATTTCTACGCGCAATACGCCTCCGTCGAGCCGTGGCTGAAGACGACCTCGCCGACGCCGCAGAAGGAATGGCGCCAGACCCACGAAGACCGCGAGAAGCTCGACGGCCTCTACGAATGCATCCTGTGCGCCTGCTGCTCGACCTCGTGCCCGAGCTATTGGTGGAACAGCGACCGCTATCTCGGCCCCGCCGCGCTGCTCCAGGCCAACCGCTGGGTCTCGGATTCGCGGGATGAAGCGACTGGCGAGCGGCTCGACAATCTCGAGGACCCGTTCCGGCTCTATCGCTGCCACACCATCATGAACTGCGCCAAGGCCTGTCCGAAGGGGCTGAACCCCGCGGAAGCCATCGCCGAGCTCAAGCTCAAGATGGTCGAGCGCCAGATCTAAAGCACGAAATTTGCGCTTTCCGTCCCGGCCGGACTGGCCGGGACATTCCGCAATCGCGGTCAATTCGAGGAGAATTTTCTCCGACCCGCTGCGCGCGCAAACTTTCGGTCTACAACCAACGGTTCCCGCACAAGCTACTTCCTTCCCTTCGCGAGATTCAGTTAAGCTCCGTTCAGGGACGGAGCGACTGTGCAGAGGGCGCAACGCAACTCGCTGAAGCTGTTGCAGTGGATGATGGCGGCATCCCTGGCGCTGCCGGTTGCGCTGTTCGTGATCACCGCCACGATCTCCTACACCTCGACCAGGGAGGTCGCCGACCGGGAGATCGGGCGCACGCTCGACGTCGTGCATGAGCATGCGCTCAAGGTGTTCGAGACCATCGATCGCAGCCTCGCCGAGCTCAACGAGGTGGCCCGCGGCCTGTCCGACGACACCATCCGCGCGCGCGAGCCGGCGCTGCACCGCCGCCTGAAGCGGCTGAGCGATTCGCTGCCGCAGCTCAAATCGGCCTGGATCTTCGACGCTGACGGGAAAGCGCTGGTCAACAGCCTCGTCTCGCCGCCGCCGGAGCTGAGCTTTGCAGACCGCGACTATTTCTATGCCCATGTCGACCAGGCCATCGGCACCTTCATCGGCACGGCGCTGACGCCCCGTCCGCCCTATCAGGGCGCCCGCTTCTTCGGGGTCAGCCGCCGTCGCGACTCCGACGACGGCCGCTTCATCGGCGTGATCCAGGCCTCGGTCCTCCCCGAATATTTCGAGAGCTTCTACGCCAGGATCGGATCAGATCCCGGCAGCTTCTTCGCGATGGGCCGCACCGACGGCGCGATGCTCACGCATTTCCCGCGCCTCGACCGCGACCTCAGGCTCGATCCGACCGGACCGGTCGGCCGGGAAATCGCGGCGCGCCCCGAGCGCGGGCTCATCACCGTCGCCTGGCCATCGGACGGGATCGAGCGCCGCATCGGCTACCGGCGCATCGCCGAATACCCGATCTATGTCAGCGCCGGGCTCGAGACCTCGGCGATCCGCGCGCGCTGGCTGGCCACCATGGGCCAGCATCTGGTGTTCGGCATCCCTGCCACCGCGCTGCTGTTCCTGCTGCTGGCGCTGGCGTTCCGGCGCACCCAGCACCTCCAGGCCGAAGCCGCAAAACGGCGCGAGGCCGAGGAGGCGCTCAAGCACAGCCAGCGCCTGGAGGCGCTCGGACAGCTCACCGGCGGCGTCGCGCACGATTTCAACAATCTGCTGACGGTGATCCGTGCCTCCGTCGACCTCTTGAACCGGCCGCAACTGACGGAGGAGCGGCGCCAGCGCTACATTACCGCGATCGCGGACGCGGTGGCCCGCGCGGCCAAGCTGACCTCGCAGCTGCTCGCCTTTGCGCGGCGTCAGCCCCTGAAGCCGGAGGTGTTCGACGTCGGCGAACGGATGCAGGCGCTGCACGACATGCTTGCGCCCCTGCTGGGGCCGGCCATCGAGATCGCCATGCGTCTGCCCACGGAGCCCTGCCTCGTCCGTGCCGATGCCGGCCAGTTCGAGACGGCGCTGATCAACATGGCGACCAATGCGCGCGATGCCATGCAGGGCAAAGGTAGAATCAGTTTCAAGGTCGAGCCCGCGACGACCGTTCCCGATACGCTGGCCGACACCTCGAGTAGCCAGACTTCGGCAAGCCAGATCTCGGCAAGCCACGGCTTCGTCAGCGTGACCGTCAGCGACACCGGCATCGGCATTCCCGCTGCCCGATTGGGGCTCATCTTCGAGCCGTTCTTCACCACCAAGCAGGTCGGCCACGGCACCGGCCTCGGCCTGTCTCAGGTGTTCGGCTTCGCCCGGCAATCCGGCGGCGAGGTGACGGTCACGAGCGAGCTGGGGCACGGCAGCACCTTCTCGCTCTACCTGCCGCGCGTGCCGCCGGACCTGCTGCCGCAGCGGCAGGCGCCCAACACGGCGCCGGCGGTGGCCGGCAGCGGCATCTCGGTGCTGCTGGTCGAGGACAATATCGAGCTGGCCAATTTCGCCGCCGATGGTCTCACCGAGCTCGGTTACAGCATCACGCTGGTCGACAATGCGACCGATGCCCTCGCCGAGCTCGTCATGGACGCCGATCGCTTCGACGTCGTGTTCTCCGACGTGGTGATGCCTGGCATGACCGGGCTCGATCTGGCGCAGGCCATCCGCGACCGCGACATCGACGTGCCGGTCGTGCTGACGACGGGCTATAGCCAGGCGCTGTCGCAAGATGGCGCGGCCGGCTTCGACCTGGTGCAAAAGCCCTATTCCATCGAGGAATTGTCGCGTGTTCTGCATCGCGCCGGCCGGACCCGGCGCGTCCAGAACGGCGCCGCCGAATAGGGCCGTTGCGGGAACCCGAGGGAACCGGTTGATTTCTCTCGCGTTGTCCGCGCATGAACAAGCCGGCCGCAAAGCGCGAACAGGACAAACCGCCCATCATTGGGATCAAGGGTGAGAATGGCGATGAGGTCGCACCGCCGCCCCCGGAGCTGCTCGAGCCCGACCCGGAACTCTCGCCCGAGGAGGCCGAGCAGGCCCGCAAGGACTATCTGCTGACGCGGTTCTGGATCAGCGCACGCGGCTTCTGGGGACGTAGCGGCGATCGCCTTGCCTGGCCGTTCTCAATCGGTCTCGGCCTGCTGATCATCCTCACCGTCGGCTTCCAGTACGGCATCAATGTCTGGAACAGAGCGATCTTCGACGCGATCGAGAAGCGCGACGCGGCAAGCGTGTTTCATCTGACTGCGATGTTCTTTCCGCTCGCGATCGGCAGCATCGTGCTCGGCGTCGTGCAGGTGTTCGCGCGGATGGGCATCCAGCGGCGCTGGCGGGCCTGGCTGACGGCGAGCGTGCTGACGCGCTGGCTGAAGAACGGGCGCTATTACCAGCTCAATCTCGTCGAGGGCGACCACAAGAATCCGGAATACCGGATCGCCGAGGATTTGCGCATCGCGACCGACTCGCCAGTCGATTTTCTCGCCGGCGTCACCTCGGCATTGCTGTCGGCCGCGACCTTCATCGTCGTGCTCTGGACCATCGGCGGTGCGCTCACCGTCACGCTCGGTGGCTCGACCATCACCATCCCGGGATTCCTCGTGATCGCCGCGATGCTTTACGCCGCAATCGCCTCGGGCTCGATCCTGGTGATCGGCCGGCAATTCGTGCAGGTCTCCGAGGACAAGAACCAGGCCGAGGCCGATTTCCGCTACACGCTAACGCGCTTGCGCGAAAACGGCGAGAGCATCGCCCTGCTCGGCGGCGAGGAGGAAGAGCGCGAGGGCATCGATCGCAACTTCACCAACGTGCTCAGGCAGTGGGCGCGGCTCGCCGGCCAGCACATGCGCACCACGCTGGTGTCGCAGGGATCGAGCCTCGTTGCGCCCGTGGTCCCTCTCCTGCTCTGCGCGCCAAAATTCCTCGACGGCTCCATGACGCTGGGACAGGTGATGCAGGCGGCCTCCGCCTTCACCATCGTGCAAAGCGCGTTCGGCTGGCTGGTCGACAATTATCCGCGGCTCGCCGACTGGAATGCGTGCGCCCGCCGCATCGCCTCGTTGATGATGTCGCTCGACGGCCTCGAGCGCGCCGAGCAGGGCGACGGTCTCGGCCGCATCAAGCGCGGCGAGACCCGCAACGAGACGATGCTGGAGCTCAACGATCTCTCCGTCACGCTCGACGACGGCACCGCCGTGGTCGGCGAGACCGAGGTCGCGATCGAGCCCGGCGAGCGGCTGCTGGTTGCCGGCGAATCCGGCACCGGCAAGAGCACGCTGGTGCGCGCCATCGCAGGGCTCTGGCCATGGGGCGGCGGCAGCGTCAATTTCCATCCGGACCGGCGGCTGTTCATGCTGCCGCAGCGGCCCTACGTGCCATCAGGCTCGCTGCGCCGCGCCGTCGCCTATCCCGGCGCCGAGGAGGACTGGACCATCGAGGAGATCGGCGAGGCCCTGCACAAGGTCGGCCTCGACCATCTCAAGCAGAAGATCGAGGAGGAAGGTCCCTGGGACCAGACGTTATCCGGCGGCGAGAAGCAGCGCCTCGCCTTCGCGCGGCTGTTGCTGCACAACCCCGACATCGTCGTGCTGGACGAGGCCACCTCGGCGCTCGACGAGAAAAGCCAGGACAAGATGATGCGGATGGTCACCGACGAATTACCGAAGGCGACCATCGTCAGCGTCGCGCATCGCGCCGAGCTCGAGGCCTTCCACAGCCGCAAGATCGTGCTTGAGCGCCGCAAGGGCGGCGCCAAGCTCGTCAGCGACATCGACCTGATCCCGCGCAAGGGCAAGCGCAGGCTGCTCGGGCGATTTTTGCGGCAGCGCAAGGCACCGAAGAAGGCGGCGTGAGGTTTTCTCCGTCGTCCCGGACAAGCGTAGCGAAGCGGAGCGCAGATCCGGGATCCATACCCACAGGGAGATGTTTGACGACGACTCGGAGTGGGCGTCTCGCGTCACACTTCTCCCTGGGGTTATGGATCCCGGGTTCGCTTCGCGCCCCGGGACGACACCGGTTATCCGGCGTTGGAGTCCCCACCAAAACCGGCTATGCATGCGCCGCTTGCAACGAGGATCCGCTGCTTGACGACTGACAATACCTCTTCGTCCGCGCCATTCGGCGCGTTTGCGCCGAATGCGGCGCAGGCTGCGATCATTCGCCTCGCACAGCAATCGGGGCTGAAACGCGGTGCATTCCGTCCGTGGCTGTCGCGGCTGGTCAATCTGCTGGGCGGCGGCCCAGTCGACGTGAAATATCAGGGCGCCTCGTTCCGCCTCTATCACCAGGGCAGCGCGACCGAACGCGGCGCGCTGTTAAATCCCAACTATAATCTCGACGAGCTCGACTTCCTGCGCCAGCACACCCGTTCGGGCGGCACCTTCGTCGACGTCGGCGCCAATGTCGGCACCTTTGCACTGGTGATGGCGCAGCAGGTCGGCGCCACAGGCAAAGTGGTCGCAATCGAGCCGCATCCGCTGACGTTTGGACGACTGTCCTTCAACCATGCCGCATCGAAGACGGCGCAAGTGCGCCTGGTGCAAGCTGCGGCCGGCGACAACGACGGCGAGCTGATGATCGAGAGCGGTGGCGGTAATCTCGGCGCCACGCATGTCGTCACCGGCACGGCCAGCGCCGAGGCCATCAAGGTGCCGTCGCTGCGGCTGACAAGGATTCTGGACGAGGCCGGCGTCACCGAGGTCGATTCGCTCAAGATCGACGTCGAGGGTTTTGAGGACCGCGTTCTGATCGGCTTCTTCCGCGACGCGCCGCAATCGCTGTGGCCGCGCGCGGTGGTGATCGAGCATCTGTCACAAAACGAGTGGCAGCAGGATTGTATTGCCGACATGGTCGCACGCGGCTTCAAGGTCGCGCGCAAGACACGAAGCAACACATTCCTGTCGCGCTGACAGGGACAAGCAAGGGAGGTTGTGATGATCGACCATCTGGGTTTCTCGGTCTCCGACTACGAGCGCGCAAAGGCGTTTTATGCGAAGGCGCTGGCTCCGCTCGGCTACGGCCTGATCATGGAGGTCACGGCGGAGCAGACCGGTCATGCTGCGGCCGCGGGTTTCGGCGCCGACGGCAAGCCGGATCTCTGGTTCGGCGGCGAAGGCGCGATGAACAAGCCGGTGCACATCGCGATCGCCGCCAAGGACCGCGCCACCGTGGATGCCTTCTACGAGGCTGCGATCGCGGCCGGTGGACGCGACAACGGACCTCCCGGTCTCCGCCCGCATTATCACGCGAATTACTATGGCGCGTTCGTGCTCGATCCTGACGGCCACAACATCGAGGCTGTCTGTCATCTGCCCGAATAGAGCACGCTTCGAAACGAAGCGAGGCGGAACATCGGCACGGCAACGTCGTTATCGTTCTCTGGACAACGATCTCGATGATGCCGATGCCGATCGAACCGCCCGAGATTCCGCCGTCGACACCGGGCACTCCGACCGAGCCGCCGCCGGGAATTCCGCCCGGCAATCCGCAGCCCGAAATCACGCCGCCGGTGCGCGAGCCCGGCGAATCTCCGCGACCCGACGAGTTGCCGGGCCGCGCACCTGAAGAGATTCCGCCGCGCGGGCCGAATGGTCCGCTCACGCCCAATCCCGCGACGGACGCAATGCCGCCGCGCAATCACATATGAGGCGATTGCAACCGACGTCTGAATGCGCAATGAACGTCATCATAGTGAGTCGATTTGCGTGAAGAAATAAATCGGGCCGCGACTGCTTCGCCTGCCACAATGCGGCCTAACGCGTAGCCGTTCATCACATCACTTCGTCAAAGAACCTTCCGGGGAAGTTCACCGCCATGACCAACCTTCGTTTCGTGCTGCTTGCGACCACGGCTCTCACCGCGATGCAATTGGCCAACACCGCATCGCATGCGCAAGGCGCCGCGCCGCTCGTGGTCGCGCAGGCCCAGCCGCAAGACACGGGCCCTGACGGAAAACCGAAGCAGCCGCCGAAGGGACCGCCAGCGGCCGCGCCGCCTGCGGCACCCGCTCGCCCGGCTGCACCGCCGCCCGCGGCTGCACCTCCCCATCCGCCCGCAGCGCCGCCGCCCGCGGCCGCACCGCCGCGCCCAGCCGCGCCGCC
>NZ_LFJB01000031.1:0-140507 GCF_006658625.1 Bradyrhizobium sp. UNPF46 | reverse complement strand
GAGAGGCGGGCGAAAGGCCCGCCTCTCTTTGCTTGTCCGGATGGCTGTGCCGGCGCCGCGTTCGGCGTCGCACAACAACTGCCGCAAAATAGCACTTGGCTACCGGTGCCTCTTCACGCGATTCTCAAAAGAAAAATTGGACGGGAATTGATTCGCGGGGACGTGGGACATGCTGGATGCCATCCAGATCAGCTTGGCGCTTTGGGCTATGATTGTTTGTGGGGGGATCAAGATGGGGCAGGTGATGCACTGCCTGCTTTAGCTCACGATCCCGGCGGCAAGCCTTGCTCGGGAAAGCGCCTTGCTCGTGACCAGGCCAGTTGCCTTGCGTCAAGCCACGAGCCAGTTGAAGAACGCCAGCGCGCCCCAGACCAGGCCGGTAAGCCAGGCCAGCATCACGATGCCGATGGTCCCGAGATAGGCAATTCCCAGCAGATCGATTCTCAGAATGATCCTTGGCCGTCGCGTCGGGACGTTTGCTGAGGCTGCTGCTTGTTGTGCCATGACGGAAACCAACCATCGATGCGATCGCGCTCCCTGACGCGTCGAGACATGGTCTAACCGAGATGCCAGGCCAACACTGTGACGCCATTCACAGATTGGCTGAATGCGGCCAGCCTCACGGCTTCGTCATTGTTGCATGCTTGTAGTGAGGGTGGTGCCGCGGGGGGCAGGCGTCACCCCGCAATCATACGGACGAAATTGCCATTCCCTTGTCCAGATGGCGGGCTAGGGTCCGCCGCATGTGTACCAAGTACGATCCACAGCGTGAGGCCGAGGCCGCAATGAAGCAGGCCGCGGCATCGGAAGGCGCCGACCGGCAGCGCCTGATCCAGCTCGCTTTGGCCTGGCACGAACTGGCTCGCGACCGGCGCAATGAGCAGACGGACTGAAAACCTTCTCCAAGACAATTGGCGGCACGGCTTAGCCCGGCCTGCATGAGAAGAAAGCCCCGTGCTCGGGGGACAAGCACGGGGCCTTTCAAAGCCGATCGGGGCTGGCTGATCGGCACCACTCGATTTCATGCCAACAACGCACCGGTCGCGATCCCGTTCCGCTCGGATGAGCGGGCGTTGCGCGGGGCGGCGCGCTTCGATCGCGCTGACATAGGAACCTCCGTTCCCTTCGGGGCGTTGGTCGGCCATGACCGACCCCGAGTTACGCGCACAGTCTTTCGAGATTGCCTGGAAATATCTCGACCGCTCGGGTCTGCTGACGGGCGAGCCCAGGGAGTCAGCCCGCTTCATCCTGAACAGGATAGATCGCATGATGCTGCGAGGAGAGCGGCGCAGACTGCTGCTGTCGAACGCTGCGATCGACGCGTACCGGTTACGGCCGGTGCTCGTGACGGTCAGCGCCTGAACAAATTGGATGGATGAAACGCGACATTAAGAAAAGCGTCGTGCTGATTTCTCCGGTTGCGATTCGTGCTGTGCGAACGAAGCGGAGTCGGACCGTGAACAAACGAAAGGCCCCCAAGGGGCCTCGCTTGTCAGATAGCCCGGAAGGACGACTTGATCAGTCGACCGCCAGGCAATGCTCCACAACGGGCTTTTCGTGGGTTTCGTTGTTGGCGTGGCTGGGACGCGCCCACTCCTGAACGGCGAAGGCAAGATGATGCTGGCCCATGGCCGCACCGACGATGGAGGCTTGAGCCACCTTGATCGGCTTGGTGACCACACTGGTGTTCACCACGCCCGCGTCGATTGCCAGATACGACATCGCACCGATCGCCACCACGGAGGCGATCGCCATTCTCGTCAATTCGGATTGCTGCATCAAGAAACCTGTCGGGCGCAATTCGCCCGCCGCATAGATAGGGCTGATCGGCGCCGGTCAAAGGCCGGCGTATGGTTACCCACGCGTTCGTGAAGGCGGTTGATCGGCGAATGCGACTGGCGATCCCGGCAGGAATCGAACCTGCAACCCTCAGAGTAGAAATCTGATGCTCTATCCAGTTGAGCTACGGGACCGTCTTTTGCCGCCCGGTTTGGGGGCCGGCTGGTCATCTATCATGCCAATAGGAAAAATATCGTCTTTCGCCAAGCCTGAACCGAACCGTTTTGCTTAATGCAGCGACAAAGCGAGACGGTGGCATGTCAGGGTGCCGGGTTGAGCGGCAGCGGACTGGACGATGGATCACATCGCCGGGAACGCTGGCCAGCTTCCGGGATGTGGCCGCCGGTCGACGGGTCGGGTATTGCTGCGCCATCAGGACGGCGTGCGCGGCGGTATCTTGATCGGTCTCCTCTGGGCTTGCCTTTCCATGGCGAATGCGACGATTTGCACCTTTGGTTCCATCGCCTTGAGTCCGTCACCTTTCCGCGCATTTCATGCTGCCTGCGGGCGGCTGTCCGCGATTTCCGGGAGTCCATCATGATCGGTCTTGTTCGCGCCGTCACAATCTGCGCCGCGCTGGCGCTCGGCCTCAGCTCAGCGCAAGCTGCCGACAAGGCGTTCAAGCGCGACGATCTCGCCGATTCCGCGATCAAGCTGGAAGCGCAGATCAAGAGCGAGGCGGGGCCGGTCGCCAAGACCAACGCGACCCTGAAGACGGACGCCGACGCCGCGTTCCGGCGCAATGATTTCCGCACCGGCCTGTCGGTGCTCGGCCAGATCGCGGCGACCACGCCGGAGGATACCGGCAACTGGCTGCGGCTGGCGAAGGTCATCTTCCAGATCTCGCCGAAGAGCTCGAGCGAGCAAACCTTCCTGCTGGAGCGCGCCTCGACCGCGGCCTACATCGCCTACCAGCGTGCCGGCAATCCGGGCGAGGAGGCCGAGGCGCTCGCCGTGCTCGGCAAGTCGCTGGCCGAACGCAAGCTGTGGCGGCCGGCGCTGGATGCGCTGCGGCTGTCGCTCGACATGCGCGAGGTCGCCGACGTCCGCGGCCAATACGAGAAGATGCGCGATGAGCACGGCTTCCGGCTGCTCGATTACACCGTGGACTCGGATTCGGCGAGCCCGCGGGCCTGCTTCCAGTTCTCGGAGGAATTGGCCAAACGCACCGACTTTGCGCCATTCCTGGCGCTGGCGGGCCAGGACAAGCCGGCGCTCTCGGCCGAGGGCAAGCAGCTCTGCGTCGACGGGCTGAAGCATGGCGAGCGCTACAACATCAATTTGCGCGCCGGCCTGCCGTCCACAGTAAAGGAGGGGCTGCCGAAATCGGCCGAGTTCAACATCTATGTGCGCGACCGCAAGCCGTTCGTGCGCTTCACCAGCCGCGCCTATGTGCTGCCCCGGACCGGCCAGCGCGGCATTCCCGTGGTCAGCGTCAACACGCCCGCGGTCAACATCAACGTGTTCCGGATCGGCGACCGCAACCTGATCAACACGGTGGTCGACAGCGACTTCCAGAAGACGCTGTCGAAATACCAGCTCAGCGATCTCGGCGACGAGCGCGGCGTCAAGGTCTGGACCGGCGAGCTCGCCACCGCGATGACGCTGAATCAGGACGTCACCACGGCATTCCCGGTCGACCAGGCGCTCGGCGAGCTTCAGCCCGGCGTCTACGTGATGACGGCTGCCGCCAAGGGCCCGGGCTCGGACGACGAGTACCAGCTCGCGACGCAATGGTTCATCGTCTCCGATCTCGGCGTCACCGCCTATTCCGGCAATGACGGCATCCACGTGTTCGTCAATTCGCTGGCCTCGACCGATCCGGTCGGCAAGGCCGAGGTGCGGCTGGTTGCCCGCAACAACGAGATTCTGGCAACCCGCAAGACCGATGATTCCGGCCATGTGCTGTTCGAGGCGGGCCTTGCGCGCGGCGAGGGCGGCCTGTCGCCGGCGATGCTGACGGTCACCGGCGAGAAGGCCGATTATGCCTTCCTCAGCCTGAAGACCTCCGCCTTCGACCTGTCCGACCGCGGCGTCTCCGGCCGCGCAGTGCCTGCGGGCGCCGATGCCTTCGTCTATGCCGAGCGCGGCGTCTATCGCTCCAGCGAGACCGTCTACCTCACCGCCCTCCTGCGCGACGGGCAGGGCAACGCCGTGACCGGCGGCCCGATGACCCTGGTGATCGAGCGCCCCGACGGCGTCGAATTCCGCCGCGCCGTGCTGTCCGACCAGGGCGCCGGCGGTCGCACGCTGGCCGTGCCGCTCAATTCGGCCGTGCCGACGGGGACGTGGCGGGTACGTGCCTTCACCGACCCGAAGGGCGCTTCGGTCGGCGAGACCACCTTCATGGTCGAGGATTACGTCCCTGACAGGATCGAATTCGACTTGTCCGCCAAGGACAAGCTGATCAAAGCTAACGCTCCTGTGGAGCTTAAGGCGGACGGCCATTTCCTCTATGGCGCGCCGGCCTCGGGTCTTGCACTCGAAGGCGACATGCTGATCGCGCCCGCGACTGAGCGTCCCGGCTTTGCCGGCTACCAGTTCGGCGTCGCCGACGAGGAGACCAACTCGAACGAGCGCACGCCGCTGGAAAACTTGCCCGAGGCCGACGCCAATGGCGTCGCGACCTTCCCGGTGACGCTGGACAAGCAGCCGACCTCGACCCGTCCGCAGGAGGCGCAGATCTTCGTCCGCATGGTCGAGACCGGCGGCCGCGCCGTCGAGCGCAAGATCGTGCTGCCGGTCGCGCCCAGCGTGGCGCAGATCGGCATCAAGCCGCTGTTCGGCGACAAGAACGTCGCCGAGGGCGACAAGGCCGAGTTCGACGTCGTGTTCGTCTCGCCCGAGGGCGAGAAGCTGCGCCGCGACGGCCTGCGCTACGAGCTCCTGAAGATGGAGTCGCGCTATCAATGGTATCGTCAGAACAATTACTGGGAGTACGAGCCGGTCAAGTCGACCTCGCGCGTCGCCGACGGTGACGTGACCATTGCCGCCGACAAGCCGGCGCGGATTTCGCTGAGCCCCCAACCCGGCCGCTACCGGCTCGATGTGAAGTCGAACGACGCCGATGGCCCCGTGACCTCGGTGCAGTTCGACGTCGGCTGGTATTCCGACGGCAGCGCCGACACGCCGGACCTGCTGGAGACCTCGATCGACAAGCCGCAATATGCTTCCGGCGACACCATGACGGTGTCGGTCAACGTCCGCAGTGCCGGCAAGCTCACCATCAACGTGCTCGGCGACCGCTTGCTGACGACGCAGACCATCGACGTCAAGGAAGGCACCGCGCAGGTGAAGCTCCCGGTCGGCAAGGACTGGGGCACCGGCGCTTACGTGGTGGCGACGCTGCGCCGGCCGCTCGATGCGGCGGCCCAGCGCATGCCGGGCCGCGCGATCGGCCTGAAATGGTTCGGCATCGACAAGCAGACCCGCACCTTGCAGGTGAAGCTGTCCCCGCCGCCGCTGGTCCGTCCGAATTCGACGCTGAAGATCCCGGTCAAGCTCGAAGGGCTCAATCCGGGCGAGGACGCCAAGATCGTCATTGCCGCGGTCGACGTCGGCATTCTCAATCTCACCAACTACAAGCCGCCGGCGCCGGACGATTATTATCTTGGCCAGCGCCGCCTGAGCGCGGAGATCCGCGACCTCTATGGGCAATTGATCGACGGCATGTCCGGCACGCGCGGCCAGATCAAGTCCGGCGGCGACGCCGGGGCCGCCGAGCTGCAGGGCTCGCCGCCCACGCAAAAGCCGCTCGCGCTCTACTCGGGCATCGTCACGGTCGGCGCCGACGGCACAGCCGAGGTGGACTTCGACATGCCGGAGTTCGCCGGCACGGCGCGGGTGATGGCGGTGGCGTGGACCGCGACCAAGCTCGGCCGCGCCAACACGGATGTCGTGATCCGCGACCCCGTGGTGCTGACCACGACCCTGCCGCGCTTCCTGCTCAATGGCGACCACGGCACGGTCAACCTCGAGATCGACAATGTCGAAGGCCAGGCCGGCGATTACGTCATCAACGTGAAGACGGGCGGGCCGGTGAAGATGACCGGCAACCCCGCGACCACGGTCAAGCTCGCCGCCAAGCAGCGCAACTCGTTCTCGCTTGCGGTCGATGCGACCGCAGCGGGGCAGGCGACGCTCGACGTCGACATCAAGGGGCCGAACGGCCTGACGCTGGCGCGGCACTACGCGTTCGACGTCAAGGCGGCGACGCAGGTGCTGGCGCGGCGCTCGATCCGGACGCTGGCGAAGGGCGAGAGCCTGACGCTGACCTCGGACATGTTCTCCGACCTCGTAGCGGGCACCGGCAGCGTTTCGGTCTCGGCGAGCCTGTCGACTGCGCTCGATGCCGCGACCATCCTCAAAGCGCTCGACCGCTACCCCTATGGCTGCTCTGAGCAGATCACGAGCCGCGCGATGCCGCTGCTCTATGTCAACGAGCTCGCGGCGGGCGCGCATCTGGCCATGGACACCGAGGTCGACCAGCGCATCCGCGACGCGATCGAGCGGCTCCTGGCGCGTCAGGGCTCGAACGGGTCGTTCGGCCTGTGGTCGGCGGGCGGCGACGACGCCTGGCTCGATGCCTATGTGACGGACTTCCTCACCCGCGCCCGCGAAAAGGGCTTTGCGGTGCCGGACGTGCTGTTCAAGAACGCACTCGACCGCGTCAGAAACTCCGTCGTCAACGGCAACGAGCCGGAGAAGGACGGCGGGCGCGATCTCGCCTACGGCCTCTACGTGCTCGCCCGCAACGGCGCGGCGCCGATCGGCGATCTCCGCTATCTCGCCGACACCAAGCTGAACAACCTCGCGACCCCGATCGCGAAGTCGCAGCTTGCCGCGGCGCTCGCTCTGGTCGGCGACCGCAACCGTGCCGAGCGGGTCTACGGCGCCGCGCTCGACAGCCTCGCGCCAAAGCCGATGCTGGAGTTCGGCCGCACCGACTACGGCTCGCAGCTCCGCGATGCCGCGGCTCTGGTCTCGCTCGCCAGCGAGGGCAACGCGCCGAAGGCGACGCTGACGCAAGCGGTGAGCCGGGTCGAGACCGCGCGTGGGCTCACCCCCTACACCTCCACGCAGGAGAATGCGTGGCTGGTGCTGGCGGCGCGGGCGCTGGCCAAGGAGAACCTCTCCATGGAAGTGGACGGCCAACCGGTCAAGACTGCGCTCTATCGCAGCTACAAGGCCGCGACGCTGGATGGCAAGCCGCTGAAGATCACCAACACCGGCGATGCGCCGGTGCAGGCGGTGGTCTCGGTGTCGGGCTCGCCGGTGACGCCGGAGCCGGCGGCATCGAACGGCTTCAAGATCGAGCGCAACTACTTCACGCTCGACGGCAAGCCCGCCGACATCAGCAAGGTCAAGCAGAACCAGCGCTTTGCGGTGGTGCTGAAGATCACCGAGGCCAAGCCCGAGTACGGCCACATCATGGTGTCCGACTATCTGCCGGCCGGCCTCGAGATCGACAACCCGAAGCTGGTTTCGTCCGGCGACAGCGGCACGCTGGACTGGATCGAGGATGGCGAGGAGCCTGAAAACACCGAGTTCCGCGACGACCGCTTCACCGCGGCCGTCGACCGCGCCTCGGATTCCAAGGCGGTCTTCACCGTCGCCTATGTCGTGCGCGTGGTCTCGCCCGGCAAATACGTGCTGCCGCAGGCCTATGTCGAGGACATGTACAATCCCTCGCGGTACGGACGGACGGGTACGGGAACGATCGAGGTGCGGGCGGCGAAGTGAGTGACATGAGCGAGATCGCGCCCCAAACTCCGTCGTCATGCCCGGGCTCGTCCCGGGCATCCACGGACTTTGCTGCCGCGACGAAGAACGTCGATGGCCGGGACGAGCCCGGCCATGACGGAGCAAGGGGTGGGGGCCTTCGCGTCCTCTCAGCCGCCGCCTTCATCCTCATCCTCGCCATCATCGGCTTCGTCGGCTGGGTCTACTCGCTCGGTCCGCTCCCGCTCGACGAAGCCCGCCAGGTCTCCACCACCATCGTCGACCGCAACGGCAAGCTGCTGCGGGCCTATGCGATGGCCGACGGCCGTTGGCGGCTGCCGGTCGACGCCAAAGCCAACGTCGACCCGACCTATCTGAAGCTGCTGCTCGCTTATGAAGACCAGCGCTTCTATGCCCATGACGGCATCGACCCGCTGGCGCTGGGGCGGGCCGCCTTGCAGCTCGCAACGCGCGGCCACATCGTGTCGGGCGGCTCGACCATCAGCATGCAGCTCGCGCGGTTGATGGAGCCGCGGCGGCAGCGCTCGCTGTACGCAAAACTGCGGCAGATGGTGCGCGCCATCGAGATCGAGCGGACCCTGAGCAAGGAGCAGATCCTCGATCTCTATCTCGCGCTGGCGCCTTACGGCGGCAATCTCGAAGGCATCCGCTCCGCCTCGATCGGCTACCTCGGCAAGGAACCGAAGCGCCTGTCGTTGGCCGAAGCCGCGCTCCTGGTGGCGCTGCCGCAATCGCCGGAGACGCGCCGGCTCGACCGCCATCCCGAGGCCGCGCGCAAGGCGCGCGACCGCGTGCTCGACCGCATGGTCGAGGAGCAAGTGGTCAGCGCAGACGACGCAAAGCTGGCCAAGGCCGTGCCCGTGCCAAAGCTGCGCAAGCCGATGCCGATCCTGGCGCCACATGCGTCCGACACCGCGCTGTCGACGGTGAAGGATAAGCCGGTCATCAAGCTCACGCTCGATGCGAATTTGCAGAAGGTGCTGGAGCCGCTGGCGCGCGACCGCGCCATTGCGCTCGGACCCAACATTTCGGTCGGCATCATCGTGGTCGATAACGAGAGCGGGGATGTGCTCGCCCGCGTCGGTTCAGCCGATTATTTCGACGAGAGCCGGGCAGGGCAGGTCGACATGACCCGCGCGATCCGCTCGCCGGGCTCGACGCTGAAACCTTTCATCTACGGGCTCGCCTTCGAGGACGGCTTTGTTCATCCGGAAAGCCTGATCGACGATCGTCCCGTTCGCTTCGGCTCCTACGCGCCGGAAAATTTCGACATGACCTTCCAGGGCACGGTGCCGGTGAGGAAGGCGCTGCAATTATCCTTGAACGTGCCGGCGATCGTGCTGCTCGACCGCGTCGGCTCGAGCCGGCTGGCCTCGCGGCTGCGCCAGGCCGGCGGCAATCTGGTTCTGCCCAAGGACGAAGCGCCGGGGCTCGCCATGGGTCTCGGCGGCGTCGGCGTGACGCTGCAGGATCTCGCCCAGCTCTACACCGGCTTCGCCCGCCTCGGCACCACCAAGCCTTTGCGCGAGGTCATGGCGGACAAGGACGACCGCGAGCCGCTTCGGCTGCTGGATCAGGTTGCGGCCTGGCAGGTCGGCAACGTGCTTTTGGGCACGCCGCCGCCGGAGAACGCCGCTCACAACCGCATCGCCTTCAAGACCGGCACCTCCTACGGCTATCGTGACGCTTGGTCGGTCGGGTTCGACGGCCGGATGACGATCGGCGTCTGGGTCGGCCGGCCCGACGGCGCGCCGGTTCCCGGCCTGATCGGGCGCGTCGCCGCCGCACCGATCCTGTTCGATGCCTTCGCCCGCACCGGCAAGACGCTGGCTCCCTTGCCGAAGCCGCCGAGGGGAACCCTGGTCGCCAGCAACGCCAAGCTGCCGTTGCCGCTGAAGCGGTTCCGCCCCGTCGGGGAGCTGGTGCGGACCGGCCGCGAGCAGGCGCTGCATATCCAGTTTCCGCTGAACGGCTCGCGGATCGATGTCGATCGCTCCGGGGGGCAGGAGAGTGCAGCGATGCCGGTCAAGGTCGCCGGCGGCGTGCTGCCCATGACCGTCATGGTTAACGGCATCGCGCTTGGCGAGATCGACGGCCGCCGCCAGCGCCTGATCGATCCACCTGGTCCCGGCTTTGCGCGGCTCACCGTGATCGACGCTACGGGCGCCGCGGACACAGTCGTCATTCGAATTCAATGACCTCAGCCTTAACCGGTTGTCGGAATGGCGGTTTCAGCGTAAGCGGAACCGATGGCCGAGACCTATCCCAGCCCCCGTTTTGGAGCGCCCCGCGAGCCGAAATCGCCCGTAAATCCGGGCAGCCGGCTCGTGACCATGCTCGACATCGCCACGGCCAGCCATGCCCGCGCCGTTGCCTTCCTGCTGCTGTGCGCGCTGCTGTTGTTCCTGCCGGGCTTCTTCACGATCCCGCCTGTTGATCGCGACGAGGCGCGGTTCGCCCAGGCCACCAAGCAGATGGTCGAGAGCGGCGACTATGTCGATATCCGCTTCCAGGAGGACGTCCGCTACAAGAAGCCTGTCGGCATCTACTGGTTGCAATCGGTTGCGGTTGAAGCTGCCTCGGCGCTGAAGCTGCCGAAGGCTGAATTGCGCATCTGGGTTTACCGGCTGCCGTCGCTGATCGGGGCGATCGGCGCGGTGCTCATGACCTATTGGGCCGCGCTCGGCTTCGTCACGCGGCGCGCCGCGGTGCTGTCCGCACTCCTGATGTGCGCCTCCGTGCTGCTCGGCGTCGAGGCGCGGCTCGCCAAGACCGACGCCATGCTGCTGTTCTGCGTGACAGCCGCCATGGGCGCGATGGCGCGGGCTTACCTCTCCTGGCAGCGCGCCGAGGACGAGACGCATCCGCCCTGGAGCTGGCCCGCGATCTTCTGGACGGCGCTTGCGGTCGGCATCCTGATCAAGGGGCCGCTGATCCTGATGTTCGCAGGGCTGACCATCGTTGCGCTCGCGATCCAGGACCGCGATGCCTCCTGGCTGTGGAAGCTGCGCCCGGTCTGGGGCCTGATGTGGATGCTGGTGCTGGTGCTGCCCTGGTTCGTCGCGATCTTCTGGCGCGCGGGCGATGCCTTCTTTGCGGACTCCGTCGGCGGCGACATGCTGAGCAAGTTAGGCGCCCAGGAATCCCACGGCGCGCCGCCCGGCATGTATCTGGCGCTGTTCTGGATCACGTTCTGGCCGGGCGCGCCGCTCGCGGCGATGGCGGCGCCCGCGGTGTGGCGGGCGCGGCGCGAGCCCGGTGCACAGTTCCTGCTCGCCTGGCTGATCCCGTCATGGATCGTGTTCGAGGCGGTGCTGACCAAGCTGCCGCATTACGTGCTGCCGCTCTATCCGGCCATCGCCATTCTCACCGCCGGCGCGGTGGAGCGGCGCGTGCTGTCGCGCTCCTGGCTGATGCGCGGTTCGGCCTGGTGGTTCGCAATTCCGGCGGCCGCCTCGATCATCGCGGTGGTCGGCGCGGTGATGTTGACGCGGCAGCCGGCCTTCGTGGCCTGGCCGTTCATCGCGGCCTCGCTGATCTTCGGCCTGTTCGCGTGGTGGCTCTACGACAACAACCGCGCCGAGCGCTCGCTGCTCAACGCGCTGGTCGCCGCGCTGATGCTGGCGGTGACGGTGTACGGCATCGTGCTGCCGTCGCTGACGCCGCTATTCCCAAGCATCGAGGTCGCACGCGCGCTTCGCAACGTCACCTGCGTCGGGCCGAAGGCGGCTGCTGCCGGCTATCACGAGCCGAGCCTCGTGTTCCTGACGGGCACGCAGACGCTGCTCACCGACGGCTCGGGCGCGGCGGATTTCCTGCGGCAGGGAAGCTGCCGCTTCGCACTGGTCGAGCAGCGCTCGGAGCGCAGCTTCGTGCAGCGCGCCGAGGCGATCGGGCTGCGCTACAAGGTCGGCACCCGCATCGAGGGCTACAATTTCTCGCAGGGACGCGCGATCTCGATCTCGATCTTCCGGTCGGAAGGCACCGAGTAGAATGTCGGCCTTGAGCAGACCCGCCCCGCGTCCGGGCTATCCTGCGCAATTGCTCGCCGTGTCGCGCCGCGCGCTGGCGCAGCTGCTTCGCACGCCCTCGCATTCGCGCCGCGCCGAGGCCGCCCGAAAGCTGGCGCGGCATTCACTGTGGCTCAGCGCGGCGGGTGCGGCCCTCGTCATCGTGCTGATGGTCGCCTTCGACCAGACCGAGATCCAGCTGATGCCGGCGCGCGGCACGCCGAGCCTGTGGCCGATCCGCATCCTCACCGATTTCGGCAAGGACGAGTATCTGCTCATCGCGCTGGGAGCTGCGCTTGTGGTGCTGGCGCTCGTTGCGGCAGGGCTGCACGGCACACGGCGCGCGCTGCTGCTCGGGCTCGGCACGCGGCTGCAGTTCGTGTTTCTGTCGATTGCCGTATCGGCATTCGTTGCCGAGATCTTGAAATATGTCATCGGCCGCGGACGTCCGTTCGTCGGTGGCAAGCCCAATCCGTTCAACTTCGTACCGTTCGAGGGATCCGGGGCCTATGCCAGTCTGCCGTCGGGCCATGCCGTGGCAGCGTTCGCCCTGGCGTTTGCGGTATCGGCATTGTGGCCGCGCCTGCGCGTGTTCATGTTCACTTACGCAATCGTGATCTTGCTGACGCGGCTGGTGCTGGTTGCGCATCACCCGAGCGACGTCGTGGCCGGCGCCCTGGTCGGCATGGTCGGCGCCATGGCGGTCCGCTACTGGTTCGCGGCTAGGCGGCTCGGCTTTGCCATCCGTGCCGACGGCACCATCGTGCCGCTTCCGGGCGCGGTCTCGGGCCGCCTCAAAAGGGTTGCCCACGGGGCATCCGCCCCATAAAAGCGGCTGCCTGCCGGGGCCCTTGGTTCCCCAGGGGCAGGCCAATGCCAACCACGAGCCTTGATTTGTCGACGTCCCAGCCGGTTTCCCCGCCTTCGGTTTCCATCGTCGTTCCCGTGCGCAACGAAGCCGACAACATCGCGCCGCTGATCGCGGAGATCGACGCGGCACTCGATGGGCGCTGGGCTTATGAGATCATCTACGTCAACGACGGCTCGACCGATGCAACCGGCGAACGGCTTGCGGCCATCATGGCGCAGCGGAGCAATCTGCGTCAGCTCCGCCATGCCCGATCGGGCGGCCAATCCGCGGCCGTGCGCAGCGGCGTGCGCGCCGCGCGCGGGGTGATCGTGGCGACCCTCGACGGCGACGGCCAGAACAATCCGGCCTTTCTGCCCGACCTGATCTCCGCGGTCGAGAAGGGAGCAGGGCGCGTCGGCCTCGCAGCGGGGCAGCGTGTGGGACGCAAGGACACCGGCTTCAAGAAATTCCAGTCGCGCGTGGCGAACGGCGTCCGTAACGCCATCCTGAAGGACGGCACGCGGGATACCGGCTGCGGGCTGAAGGCATTCCGGCGCGAGGTCTTCCTGATGATGCCCTATTTCGACGGGCTGCATCGCTTCCTGCCGGCGCTGGTCCGCCGCGAAGGCTACGACATCGCCTATGTCGACGTGATCGACCGGCCGCGCCATTCCGGCGTCTCGAACTACGGCTTCTTCGACCGGCTGTGGATCGGAATCATGGATCTTGTCGGCGTGTGGTGGCTGATCCGCCGCAAGAAGCCGACGCCAGAAGTGACCGAGGTGAACGCATGATCATCCAATACGGTCAGGCGCTGAGCAACTATCTCTACGACGTCTTCGTCGCCAAGTTCGATTTCTGGCTGGCATTCGGCCTCGTCGCGCAGCTGTTCTTCACGGCGCGCTTCCTGGTGCAGTGGATCGCGAGCGAGCGCGCCGGCAACAGCGTGGTGCCGATGGCTTTCTGGTTCTGCTCGATGGGCGGCGGCCTGATGACGCTGGTCTACGGCGTCGTGAAGCGCGAGCCGGTCATCATCCTCGGACAATCGCTGGCGACGGTGATCTACATCCGCAACATCATGCTGATCCTCAAGAACCGCGGCAAGGCCTCGAAGACGCTGGATCGTTGAGCCGCGGTAGCAAAACGCAGGCCTCCCAAGATCCTCTCGAACCTGCTCCAAGAATGATGCTTGCCATTTAAAGACCGATCGGTTCATATATAGGCATGCACCAGCAATCCCGAGTGCAATTGCCCCGCGGGCGGCCCCGAGCTTTCGACGTGGAGGCTGCGGTCGAGCGTGCGATGGATGTGTTCTGGTCGCGCGGCTATCACGGCACGGCGCTGCCGGACCTGCTTCGGGCGACGAAACTCTCGCGCGGCAGCCTTTATGCGGCATTCGGCGACAAGCATTCGCTCTTCCTGCGTGCGCTTGATCGCTACATTGCCGATGCCCTGGCGCGGATTGACTTCGAGTTCGACCCGCGCAAAGACCCGGTCGACGGCCTCAGGACTCATCTTGCCGGCTATGTCGAGCGTACCAGCGGGGCCAATGGCCGGCGCGGCTGCCTGTTGGTGGCCACCGCCATGGAACTGGCCGGCAAGGATGCGGAAGTCTGCCGTCGCGTCGCGAGCTTCTTCAAGGCGATGGAGGGCAGGGTGGCGGATGCGCTCTCCCGCGCGAAGGCAGCGGGGAAGCTGGCCGATGGTGTCGAGCCCGCGAGCGCCGCGCGCATTCTCGTTTGCTTCGTCGAAGGGCTGCGAGTGACCGGCAAGACGGCGCCGGCACGGGCCGCGTCGCAAGCGACTGCCGATGCGCTTCTCGATTGCTTCATCAGATGAGCAATTTCATGGACGCGTCCGTTCCTTGGCGCGTCTATATCTGGACTGTTTGGTCTTGAAGGGAGCTGAAAGCGATGTCTGCCATCCAGATCGTCTGCGCCGTCGCCGTTCCCTTGCTCTGGGGCTACCAGTTCGTCGCGATCAAGGTCGGCGTGAGCGAGTTTCCGCCGCTGTTCTTTCTCGCGCTGCGCTTCCTGGTCATCGCCCTGCTGCTGGTACCGTTCGTCGCAAGGCCCACGCGTCAGCAGCTTGGGCCGATCACGGCGATTTCGCTGTTCCTGGGCGGGCTGAACTTCGGACTGTTCTATGTCGGTCTTGGGCTCGGCTCGGGCAGCATGTCGGCCGTTGCCTATCAACTCGCCACGCCCTTCACCGTGCTGCTGGCCTGGCCGCTGCTCGCGGAGAGGCCGTCTCTCGTCACGTCGGGCGGCGTGGTGCTGGCCTTCGTCGGCGTCGTCGTGCTGGCGGCAGGGCCCGGGCTTTCGGGAGATGCGTTGCCGTTGCTGCTCGTGGTCGGGGCAGCATTCGCGTTCGCGGTGTCCAATGTCCTGACGAAGCGTTATGGGCCGTTCGATCCCCTGATGTTGATGGGCTGGTCGTCGTTACTCACCGTCCCGCAAGTCTTGGTGATGTCGTTGCTGCTCGAATACGGGCAGATGGCGAGCCTCGTCACCGCAGACGGACGTGGCTGGCTGGCGCTCGCCTACACGATCTTCATCGGCGGTATCGTCGGGTTCAGCCTGTGGTTCTGGCTGATCGCTCGCTGCTCGATGGGGCGCGTCGCCCCCTTCGGCCTGCTGCTCCCGGTGTTTGCGCTGATGTCGAGCGTGTTGTTCCTGGGCGAGCGCATGACGCCGAAGCTGATCGTCGGCGGGCTGCTTGCGATCTCCGGTGTCGCGCTCACGCAGATCAAGCCGCGCACGCGGCCGGCTTGATTGCCTCAGCGCGGCATTGCCGAGGCCGTGCCAGATGCGGGCACGGCGGCCGTCTCCGCCTCGGTCCGGCGATAAGGCACGCCGGCCGCATCCAGCACGGGGTAGGCGACCGAGCAGATGTGCGAATGGATGCGCCTGAGGTCACGCAGCACGTCGAGATGCAGTGAGGTGGTTTCGATGGTTTCGGGACGGCCCTCGCGCAGGCGATCGAGATGCCGCTCCACCGCGGCGAGCTCGGTGTTGCGCAGCGCCGTCTTCTCCACCAGCAGCTTGCGCGCCTCGTTGGCATCGCCCGACATGAACACGCCGAACGCGATCCGCAGCGAGTCCATCGTGCGCTTGTGGAAGGCAGCGAGCTCGTCGGCCCCTTCCGCCGAGAACTGGAAGCGCCGCTTGATCTTCTTGGTGGCGAGCTCGCTCAGGCTCTTGTCGATGATGTCGCCGATATGCTCGAGGTTGATGGCGAAGGAGATGATCTCCATCGCGCGCCGTCCTTCGCTCTCGTCGAGGCTGCCCCGCATCAGCTGGGTCACGTAAAGCTTGATGGCCTCGTCGAGACCGTCGACGAGATTGTCCATCTTCGAGACCTGGTCGACCAGCGCACGGTCGCCCGTCATCATCGCGGCCATCACCTTGCGCAGCATGACCTCGACGAGATCGCCCATGCGCAGCGTCTCGCGGGCGGCGTCGGCGAGCGCCAGCGACGGTGTTTCCAGCGCGGTCTCGTCGAGATAGCGCGGCCGGGCCGGGTCGGCCTCCTGCACGATCCGGCAAGAGGCGGGTGAGCAGGCGCGACATGGTGTCGAGCAGGCCGATGAAGACGACGGCGGTGCCGACATTGAAGGCGATGTGGAAAGCTGCCGTCATCCTGGCGAGATCGGGCTGCCAGGCATGCATGTGCTCGGCGATGGTGCTCAGGAAGGGCAGGACGAGCGCAATCCCGACGACGCGGTTGACGAGATTGCCGACCGGCAGGCGATAGCTCGCGGGATCGTCGCGCTTGGCGCCCTCGAACACCGGATTGATGGCGCTGCCGAGATTGGCCCCGAGCACCAGCGCCAGCGCCGCGTAGGGCGTGATGAACTGCGAATAGGCCAGCGACATGATCAAGAGCACGCTGGCGACGCTCGAATGCACGGCCCAGGTGACGAGGGCGGCGATGACGATGCACAGGACCGGATCGCCCGTGATGGCCGACATCACGACGCGCACGCCAGGCGCGTTCTCGGCCGGCGCCAGCGTGTCGAGCAGGATGTGCAGCGAGAGCAGCATCAGGCCGAGGCCGATGCAGACGCGGCCGATGTCCTTGATCCGCGAGCGCGGGCCGGAGCGGAACGCGACGAGGCCGAGCACGAAGAGGACCGGCGCAACGGCCGCGATGTTGAACGACAGCACCTGCACGATCAGCGTCGTGCCGACATTGGCCCCGAGCATGATGGCGAGCGCGGCGGCGAGGCTGACAAGACCCTCTGCCGCGAACGAGCTGGTGATCAGGGCGGTCGCCGTGCTGCTCTGGAGCAGGGCGGTGAGCCCGAGGCCGGCGGCGAAGGCGCTGACGCGGTTGCTCAGCGCCTTGCCGAGCAGCCGCCTGAGGTCGGGACCGAAGGCGCGCAGAATCCCGCTGTGGACCATGTGCAGGCCCCACAGCAACAGCGCCACGCCGCCCATCAGATCGAGCAGTACCAACGTTCCCATGCTCCGTGTCCGGACGAGAGTCGATTGGTGAGGCTAGCGCCAAATGCTTGAGGATCAAACCTTTTGTTGGCGCGTCGGCGTTAACGTCTACAGGTGGCTCACGTTCCCCCGGCGCACACGCGCGTCCCCGGGCGCGCGGTGGCGCGTGCGCAGGCGCAATGCCCTGTGAGCAGGCTCACATTGCCGCTTTGAGGGCAGCAAAGCCGCGATCGAGGTCGGCCTTGAGGTCGTCGGTGCTCTCGAGCCCGATGTGCAGGCGCAGGGTCGGGCCACCCGGCGACCACTTGGTCGCCGTGCGATAGGCGTCGCAATCGAAGGGAATCGCAAGGCTCTCGAAGCCGCCCCAGGAGAAGCCCATGCCGAACAGCTTGAGCGTGTTGAGCATGGTGTCGACGGCCTTCTGCGGCGCCGGCTTCAGCACGATGCTGAACAGGCCGGATGCGCCGGTGAAGTCGCGCTTCCAGATGGCGTGACCGGGATCGGTCTCCAGGCCCGGATGCAGCACGCGTGCGACCTCGGGTCTAGCAGCGAGCCAGCGCGCCATGTCGAGGCCGGAGCGATGATGCTGCGCCAGCCGTACCGACAGCGTGCGCAGGCCGCGGAGCGCGAGAAAGACGTCGTCGGGACCGGCGCAGACGCCGAGCAGACGGATGCCTTCGGCGACTGTCGGCCAGGTCTTGGCATTGGCGGAGATGGTGCCGAACATGATGTCGGAATGGCCGCCGATATATTTAGTGGCGGCCTGCATGCTGATGTCGACGCCCTGTTCAAGCGAGCGGTGATAGAGCGGCGTCGCCCAGGTGTTGTCGTCGATGACGAGCGCGCCGCGCGCATGCGCGACGGCGGCGATGGCGCGAATGTCCGGCATCTCGAATGACTGTGAGCCCGGCGCCTCCACCAGCACCGCGCGGGTGTTCGGTTTGAACAGCTTGTCGATGCCGGCGCCGATCAGCGGGTCGAAATAGGTGGTCTCGACGCCGTAGCGGGCGAGCATGCCGTTGCAGAAATTGCGCGAGGGCCGGTAGATGTTGTCGACGACCAGAATGTGGTCGCCCGTCTTCAGGACGGAGAGCAGGGTGGTGGAGATGGCCGACAGCCCCGAGGGGACGATGCCGACGCCGGCGCATTGCGGCCCCTCCAGCGCCATCAGCGTCTCCTGGAACGCCTTGGTGGTGGGGGAACCGTGGCGGCCGTAGGTGAACTCGCCGCGATGGGCGTGCAGGTCCTCGGCGGTCGGATAGAGTACGGTCGAGCCATGGAACACCGGCGGATTGACGAACCCCTTCTGCGCCTTGGTGTCGCGGCCCGAGGTGACCAGGCGGGTTTCGGCGTGCTGCTCTTGGGGGTGCGAGGAATCCATGCGTCTGCTTTCAAAACCGCGTTTGCGCCGGACGCGGAAGGCGCCCTGCAGGCCGGCCGATGGCCGTTGTCGTTAATAACAGAACACAGAAGAGTCCCGTCAACCCCTTGACCCGGCACGCCAGTCGTTCTGTGATGCGCAGGTGCTATTCAGTCGCCGCATGTTGAGGGGCCTGCCGCGACCTTCGATCCATCGTCTGACCGAACCTTGCGCCACAGCCAAAACAAGAGGGCGGGCGCCAGCGGCGGGGATTAAGGTATGGCCTCTCGGGATCGGCGAGTGTTCGGCAAGGTTTTTCAGCATGACTCTTGCAGGGCTGGCGCCCATACGCCTGGCCCGGCAGGGATGATCCTGAGACAACGTTCCTTGAGATGACTTTGAAAGGCCCAAAGCCCATGAAACGCGTAACCCTGGCTCTCACCCTTGCTATCGCCGCCGGCCTCTCCGCCCAAGCCGCCGATGCGCAAACGCTCAAGACCGTCAAGGACCGGGGCATGCTGTCCTGCGGCGTCAGCCAGGGCCTGCCGGGCTTCTCCTCGCCCGACGACAAGGGCAACTGGACCGGCCTCGACGTCGACGTCTGCAAGGCAATCGCCGGCGCGATCTTCAACGATCCGAGCAAGGTCAAGTACGTGCCGCTGTCCGCCAAGGACCGCTTCACCGCGCTGCAATCCGGCGAGATCGACGTGCTCTCGCGCAACACCACCTGGACCATCTCGCGCGATACCTCGCTCGGCGCCAACTTCACCGGCGTGACCTATTATGACGGGCAGGGCTTCATGGTGAAGAAGTCGCTCAAGGTGAATTCGGCGCTCGAGCTCAACAGCGCCTCGGTCTGCGTGCAGACCGGCACCACTACCGAGCAGAATCTCGCCGACTACTTCAAGGCCAACAACATGAAGTACGAGGTGATCGCGTTCGGCACCAACGACGAGACCGTCAAGGCCTATGAAGCCGGGCGCTGCGACGTCTTCACCACCGACCAGTCCGGCCTCTACGCCAACCGCCTGAAGCTCGCCAATCCCAACGACCACATGGTGCTGCCCGAGATCATCTCGAAGGAGCCGCTTGGCCCGATGGTGCGCCATGGCGACGACCAGTGGTTCGACATCGTGAAATGGACGCTGTTCGCGATGCTCACCGCCGAAGAGCTCGGCGTGACCTCGAAGAACGTCGACGAGAAGGCGAAGCTGGAAAATCCCGAATTGAAGCGCGTCCTCGGCACCGACGGCAATTTCGGCGAACAGCTCGGCCTGACCAAGGACTGGGTGGTGCGGATCGTGAAGGCGGTCGGCAATTACGGCGAAGTGTTCGATCGCAATGTCGGCGCGGGCTCGCCGCTCGGCATCAACCGCGGTCTCAACAATCTCTGGAACAAGGGCGGTCTCCAGTACGCGCCGCCGATCCGCTGATCGCCCTGATCCGCTGGCGGCGGCATGAGCACCGAGGCCCGAAAACCGCCGCCCCAGATCGCGCTGAAGATCAGGCGCATTCTGGGCGGCAAGGCAGGCTGGAACGGCGTCGCCGTCCAGCTTGCCTTCGCGGCGATCCTGGGCTGGATCGGCTATGAGATCGTCTCCAATGCCCGCGCCAACCTCGAAAACCAGCATATCGCGGCCGGCTTCGGCTTCCTCAGGAACAATGCCGGCTTCGACGTCAACCAGACCCTGATCTCCTATACCGGGTCGGACACGTTCCTGCGCGTGTTCGTGGTGGGGCTGCTGAACACGCTCGTGGTCTCGGTGGTGGGCATCGTCTTCGCCACGCTGATCGGCTTCATCGTCGCGCTGTGCCGGCTGTCGCCAAACTGGCTGTTGTCGCGTGTCGGCGAGATCTATGTCGAGATCATCCGTAACCTGCCGGTGCTGTTCCAGATCTTGTTCTGGTACCTCGCGGTTCTCGCGGCCTTGCCCAATCCGCGCCAGAGCATCTCACTGCTCGGGATCGCCTTCATCAGCAATCGCGGCCTCGTCATTCCAAGCCCGATCGGCGGCAGCGGCCTGGCGCCATTCCTGGTGGTGCTGGCGTTCGGCATCGTCGCTGCGCTGGTCCTGCGCTTTCATGCCCGGCGCGCGTTGTTTCAGCGGGGGCAGGTGATCCGGATCTGGCCCTATGTGCTGGGTCTGCTCGTTGGCCTGCCGCTCGCCACCATGCTGGTGTTCGGCTTGCCGTTCACCTTCGAGCTTCCCCAGCTCAAGGGTTTCAACTTCGCCGGCGGCTCCCGGATCATCCCGGAATTCGTGGCGCTGACGCTGGCGCTGTCGACCTATACCGCTGCCTTCATCGCCGAGATCGTGCGCGCCGGAATCCTGTCGGTCCACAAGGGGCAGATGGAGGCAGGGGCCTCGCTCGGTCTCAGCCGCGGTGCCACGCTCCGGCTGGTCGTCGTGCCGCAGGCCATGCGCGTCATCGTGCCGCCGTTGACCAACCAGTACCTCAATCTCACCAAGAACTCGTCGCTGGCGGTCGCGATCGGCTATCCCGACCTCGTCTCGGTGTTCGCCGGCACGTCGCTGAGCCAGACCGGGCAGGCGATCGAGATCATCGCCATGACGATGGGCATCTATCTCCTGATCTCGCTGCTCACCAGCGCGATCATGAGCGTCTACGGTTGGCGCGTCAGCCGGAGTCTGGGCGCATGAGCGATATCGCCTCGAGCAGCTTCGTCCGCCGGGACCTTCTCGCCGAGCGTCCCGCGCCGGTGAAGACCACGGGCTTCGTCGGGCTGATGCGCACGCGACTGTTCAACTCGCCGACCAACATCCTGCTCACCGTCCTGGGCGCCCTGCTGCTGTGGTTCACCATCGTTCCCTCGGTCAGGTTCCTGATGGTCGATGCGGTCTGGAGCGGCAAGGACCGCGCGGCATGCCTCACGGAGAATGCCGGCTTTGCGGTCGGCGCCTGCTGGCCCTACATCCAGGCCAAGCTGCCGCAATTGATCTACGGCTTCTATCCCGAGGCCGAGCGCTGGCGGGTCAACCTCACATTCGTCCTCGCGGTGGTCCTGCTGGTGCCGCTGCTCGTGCCGCGTCTGCCGGCGAAGGGACTGAACGCCAGCCTGTTCTTCGTCGCCTTTCCTGTGGTCGCGTTCTTCCTGCTGCACGGCGGCGGCATCAAGGGCTTTGGCCTCAGCTGGACGGCCGGTCTGCTGGAATTGTTCGACGACAGCATCATCGGTGCCGGGCAGGCCCTGCTCGATCTCAGCAAGACGTCGGCCGTCGGACCGCTGTTGTGGGTGGTCGGGAATTTCGTCGTGCTGATCGGCACGGCGATCCATTGGCTGATCCTGCCGCTGACCTGGCTGCGCGATCAGATCCAGGCAGCGGGTCAATCGGTCTGGGCCGATTTCGCCGTCACGGCCGTGATCGTCTCCCTGATCGCCTTCGGCCTCGGCGGCGGCTTGCGCACAGGTTGGCGCGCTCTTGCCTCCAGCATCGTTGCCTTCGTCGCCATCGCCGCCGTGATCAAGCTGATGGGGCTCGATAGCGGCGGCCTGCCGGTCGTGGCGACGAATTTGTGGGGCGGCCTGCTGGTGACGCTGGTGGTCTCCGTCACCGGCATCGTCACCTCGCTGCCGATCGGCATTGCGCTGGCGCTCGGCCGCCGCTCCACCATTCCCCTGATCCGGATCTTCTCGATCGCCTTCATCGAGTTCTGGCGCGGCGTGCCGCTGATCACCGTGCTGTTCTTCGCCACCTACATGCTGCCGCTGTTCCTGCCGGGCAATTTCACCGTCGACGGCCTCGTCCGCGCGCTGATCGGCATCGCGCTGTTCACGGGCGCCTACCAGGCCGAGAACGTCCGCGGCGGGCTTGCTGCGATCCAGCGCGGGCAGGGCGAGGCGGCGGCGGCCCTGGGGCTGTCCTGGTGGAAGACGACCTCGCTGATCGTGCTGCCGCAGGCCCTGCGCCACGTCATTCCGAATCTCGTCAACAGCTTCATCTCGCTGTTCAAGGACACGTCGCTGGTCTCGATCGTGGCGCTGTTCGATCTGCTGGGCTCGCTCAGGGCATCGTTCTCGGACCCGAAATGGTCGACGCCCTCGACCGCGTTCACCGGCTTCGCCTTTGCCGGGATTATCTACTTCATCTTCTGCTTTGGAATGTCGCGCTACTCGCTGTTCGTCGAGCACCGCCTCAACGCCCATCGTCGCAACTGATCGAGGTCCCCATGTCCGACCCCATCGTCAAGATTTCCGGACTCAACAAATGGTACGGCGACTTTCACGTGTTGCGCGACATCGACCTCGATGTCCGCAAGGGCGAGCGCATCGTCATCTGCGGGCCCTCCGGCTCCGGCAAGTCGACGCTGATCCGCTGCATCAACGCGCTCGAGGAATTCCAGGAGGGCGAGATCGTCGTCGACGGCATCGAGCTCGGGCCCAACCTCAAGCATGTCGACGCAGTCCGCCGCGAGGTCGGCATGGTGTTCCAGAGCTTCAACCTGTTTCCGCATCTCACCGTGCTCGACAATTGCACGCTGGCGCCGATCTGGGTGCGCAACATCCCGAAGAAGGATGCCGAGGCGGCGGCGATGAAATTCCTGGAGCGGGTCAAGATCCCGCACCAGGCCAACAAGTTTCCGGGGCAGATGTCCGGCGGCCAGCAGCAGCGCGTCGCGATCGCGCGGGCCCTGACGATGAACCCGAAGGTCATGCTGTTCGACGAGCCGACCTCGGCGCTCGATCCCGAGATGGTCAAGGAGGTGCTGGACACCATGGTGGACCTCGCCGAGGAGGGCATGACCATGCTGGTCGTCACCCACGAGATGGGCTTTGCCCGCGAGGTCGCCAACCGCGTCGTGTTCATGGACGCCGGCCAGATCATCGAGGCCAACACTCCGAACGAATTCTTTGCGGCGCCCCAGCATGCCCGCACGAAACTGTTCCTGAGCCAGATCCTGCGCTGAGCAGCTGCAATCCGGGGGCTACGCCGGCCTGACCGAGCCGCCAGCCTGGCACCAGCGAATCAGCTTTGCCTCTTTTCGGGCGATTCCCCGGAGAGAGACCTTGCAGAGCAGTGTCGGCGCGCGCGCGTACCAGAATGCGCGATTGCAGAAGAAGTTGAGGAAGCAGGCGGACGCCGTCATGTCCTTCGCGATCGAGGCGCTCGGGCAGGGCAGAGTTGCCGAGGCCGAGACGCTCTGCCGCGAGATCCTGAAGGAGGTTCCGGATCATTTCCACGCCACGCACCTGCTCGGCCTGCGCGCCTATGAGTGCGGGCGGCTGGAGGAGGCGCAGCAGCTGTTCGAACGCGCGATCGCGCTCGATCCGCGTTCGCCCGATGCCCATGGCAATCTCGGCGCCGTGTATTTCGATCTCCAGAAATTCCAGGACGCCCGCGCAAGCCAGGAGAAGGCCATTGCGCTGAAGCCGAATTGTCCGATCACCCTGACCAATCTCGGCAATACGCTGCTCAACATCGGCCTCGGCGAGCAGGCGATCGGAGTTCACGAACGCGCCATCCGGCTGCGGCCGGACTATGCCGATGCATTCTGCAACCGCGGCATGGCGGAGCTGATGATCGGCCGGCCCGAGCCAGCCAAGGAGAGTTTCGACCGCGCCCTCGCATTCCAGCCGCGGCACGCCGAGGCGCTCGCCGGCAAGGGCATGGTATGCATCGAGCTCCGGCACTACGAGGAGGCGGAAGCTGCCCTCGCAGCAGGGCTCGCGATCAAGCCGGGCTCTCCGCGGATTCTGGCGCAGCGCGGACGGCTCAACTTCGATCTCTACCGGCTGGAGCAGGCGGCGGCGGACTTCGACGCGGCGCTGGCGCAATCGCCGCGGCTCGAGCTCGCGCTCCGCGGGAAAGCGCAAGTCAACCTTCTGTTGGGCAACACGACGCAGGCGATCGCGGCCGTCACGACCCTGCTCGAGGACCATCCGCGATCCGACTACGCCATCGTGCTTCTCGGCGCCTGCTATGCCAACCAGGGAGATGTCGCGACGGCGCTCGAGCATCTCGACGCGGCGCTCGAGATCTCGCCGGATTATGCGGATGCCATCGCACGCAAGATCTTCATCCTGGATTATTGGCCGGAGGCTGATTTCGCGGTCCAGCAGGCGGCCCGAAAATCCTGGTGGGAGGCGATCGGCGCCAGACTGCCGCAACGGACATTGCCGCCCCGGCAGCTCGACCCGGACCGGCGGATCGTCGTCGGCTATGTCGCGTCGGAATTCAGGAACCATTCGGCAGCGTTCGCGCTGTTGCCGGTGCTGCGTCACCACGATCATTCGAGGTTCGAGATCGTCTGTTATTCCTGTTGGCCGTTGCAGGACGAGGTCACGGAGCGGTTCAAGCCTCTGGCGGACGTCTGGGTGGAGGCCGCACAGCTTTCGGACGACGAGCTGGCCGATCGCATCCAGGCCGACAGGATCGATATTCTGATCGACGTATCCGGGCATACAGCCGGCAACAGGCTTGGCGTATTCGCCCGCAAGCCGGCCCCGATCCAGGTCACGGGCTTCGGACATGCCACGGGCACGGGCCTTCAGACCATGGACTACGTGCTCGCAGATCCCATCTTCATTCCGCCTTCGGCGCGTCCCTTGCTGGCCGAGAAGGTCCATGATCTGCCGTGCCTGATCACGATCGATCCCATCCGGGATGTTCCGCCCTCGGAGCTCCCCATGCTCCGCAACGGTCACGTGACCTTCGGCGTCTTCAACCGCATCTACAAGATCTCCGATGAGGCGATCCGGGTGTGGTCGAAGGTGATGTGCGAGGTGGCTGGCTCGAAGATCATCATCAAGCACGGGCTGCTCGACGATCCCCTTCTGCGTGATGGCCTGATCGCGCGGTTTGTGGCCCATGGCGTCGCCGAAGATAATATCACCTGCCTGGGCTTGACCTCGCGCCATGACCATCTGTTGGCGTTTGCCAAGGTCGATATTTCCCTCGACCCGTTCCCGCAGAATGGCGGCATCAGCACCTGGGAATCCCTCTATGCGGGCGTTCCGGTCGTCGCCAAGCTCGGCCTCGGCGCCTCCTCGCGCGCCGGCGGCTCGATCGTGGCGGCGGTGGGCCTGGACGACTGGGTCGCCGAGGATGACGACGGCTATGCCGCGATCGCGAGCAGATACGCGGCGCAGCCCGCGCATCTGGCGAGGTTGCGCGCGGAGCTGCCGGCCCGGATCGCGGCCTCGCCCGCCGGCAATGTCGAACGGTACACCCGAGAGGTCGAGGCGGCCTATCGCCGGTTCTGGCACGACCATTGTGCCGACGCTTCGGGCATGGAGCCGTAGCCGGATGTTGCGCCGAGCCCCGGAAAACCCCGGGGCCGGTGGCGGTCGGCGAGGCTCGCGAATCAGTTAGACTCTTGCGAGGGCATCCTCCGGAGAGATCACCTTGCAGAAGAGCGGCGGCGGCGCGCGTGCATTCCAGAACGCGCGATTGCAGAAGAAATTGATGAAGCAGGCCGACGCCGTGATGGCCGCTGCGGCGAACGCCTATGGCCAGGGCCGATACACCGAGACCGAGGCGCTGTGCCGGGAGATCCTGAAAGCCCTTCCGGATCATGTCGACGCCCTGCACCTGCTTGGCATGTGCGCCCATGATGGCCGGCGCCTTGAGGAGGCGAAAGAGCTGATCGAGCGCGTGATTGCACTCGATCCGCGCCTGCACGATGCCCATAACAACCTCGCGACCGTGTACTTCGACCTCGGCAACTACGAAGAGGCACGGCGCTGCCAGGAGAGGGCGATCGCGCTGAAGCCGAATTTCGCCGTTGCGCTGACGAATCTCGGCAACACGCTGATGCATATGGGGCTGTACGAGCAGGCGCTCGAGATGCACGAACGTGCCATCAAGATCAAACCGGATTATGCCGACGCGCTCTGCAATCGGGGCATGGTCGAGATCGTGCTCGGGCAGATCACGCGCGCCAAGGAGAGTTTCGATCGCGCCTTGCTGTTTCAGCCGCGTCACGCCGAGGCCATCGTCGGCAGCGGCATGGTCAGCATGGAGCTGCGGCACCACGAGGAGGCCGCAGCCAAGTTCGCCCAGGCGCTCGCGATCAAGCCGGGCGCGCCGCGCATCCTGGCGCAGCGCGGGCGGCTCAGCTACGAGCTGCAGCGCCTGCACGAGGCCCTTGCGGATTTCGATGCGGCGCTTGCGATTTCGCCCAAGCTCGAACTGGCGCTGCGGGGCAAGGCGCAAGTCTGCCTCGTCATGGGAAAGACCGCGCAGGCGATGGCGGCCGCGACGACCTTGATCGAGCGCAACCCGCGCTCCGAGATCGGGTTGGCGCTGCTGGGCTTCGCTTATTCGAACCAGGGAGAGATGGAATCTGCGATCGAATATCTCGATCGTGCGCTGGCGCTCCGACCGGACTATGGCGACGCGATCAGAGGCAAGATCTTCCTGCTGGACTACCTTGCGGAGGCGGATTTCGCGGTCCAGCAGGCTGTACGAAAGTCCTGGTGGGATGCGATCGGCTCTAGGATTCCGCAAAGGACGCTGCCGAAGCGGCCGCTGGATCCGGAAAAGCAAATCGTGGTCGGATATGTCGCCGCGGAATTCCGGCAGCACTCGGCGGGACTCACCTTGCTGCCCGTGTTGCGCCATCATGATCACGCCAAGTTCAAGATCATCTGCTATTACTCTTGGCCGGGGGCGGACGAGTACACCGCCATGTTCAAGCAGATGGCGGACGTCTGGGTCGACGCTTGGCAGATGTCGGACGACGAACTCGCCGATCGTATTCAGGCCGACAATGTCGACATCCTGATCGACGTTTCCGGCCATACGACGGGCAACCGGCTGCAATGCTTCGCTCGGAAGCCGGCTCCGATCCAGGCCACCGGCTTCGGACACGCGACGGGCACGGGCATGCCGACCATGGATTACGTGCTCGCAGATCCCATCTTCATTCCGCCATCGGCGCGGCATTTGTTTCCGGAAAAGATCCACGATCTGCCGTGCCTGATCACGATGGAGCCGGTGACCAATCTGCAGCCTTCCGAGCTGCCGATGCTCCGCAACGGCTACGTCACCTTCGGCGTGTTCAACCGCATCTACAAGATCTCGGACGACGCGATCCGCGTGTGGTCGCGCATCATGGGGGAGGTGCCGGGATCGAAGATCGTCCTCAAGCATGGTTTGCTCGATGATCCCTTGCTGCGCGACAGCCTGGTCGCACGCCTCATCGCGCAGGGCATTGCGGAGGAGCGCATCACGTGCCTCGGCACCACCTCGCGCGAGGATCATCTGAAGGCCTTTGATCAGATCGACATTTCCCTCGACACGTTCCCGCAAAACGGGGGCATCAGCACCTGGGAGTCGCTCTACAAGGGCGTTCCCGTCGTTGCCAAGCTCGGCATTGGAGCCTCTTCGCGTGCCGGCGCCTCCATCGTGGGCGCCGTCGGTCTTGGCGACTGGGTCGCAGAGGATGACGACGGCTATGTCGAGATCGCCCGCAAATTTGCGTCGCAGCCCGAGTATCTGGCGAAATTGCGCGCGGGTTTGCCGGCCCAGATCGCAGCCTCGCCCGCCGGCAATGTCGAGATCTACACGCGCGAGCTCGAAGCGGGTTACCGCCAATTCTGGCGCGACTATTGTGCGGCGGCTTCGGAGCGCGGCGAAGCGACGTAATCCGGACCAGCCGGGCCGCGGATGCGAATTCGCGACCCGAGGGGACCCGTGACAATCACACGAACGGCGGCTTGATGTTGCTGCGTTTCTCCAGCCATTCCGGCACCGGCAGGTTCTTGGCGCGCATGAAGTCCGCGTTGAACAGTTTCGACTGATAGCGGCTGCCGGAATCGCACAGCACCGTGACGATCGTCTTGCCAGGCCCGAGTTGCTTGGCGAGACGCATCGCACCGACGATGTTGATGCCCGTCGAGCCGCCAAGGCAGAGACCTTCATGCTGGAGCAGCTCGTAGATCACGCTGACAGCTTCAGCGTCGGGAATGAGATAGGCGTCATCCACCTTCGCGGTCTCGACGATGGCGGTCGCACGGTTGAGGCCGATGCCTTCGGTGATCGAGCCGCCGGGCGTCGCCTTGGCATCGCCGGTCCTGAAATATTCGTACATGCCGGCGCCGTGCGGGTCGGCACAGGCGATCCGCACGTTCTTGTTCTTCTCCTTCAGGTAGCGGCTGGTACCGGCGAGCGTGCCGCCGCTGCCGACCGAGCAGACGAAGCCGTCGATCTTGCCGCCGGTCTGCTCCCAGATCTCCGGCCCCGTGGATTCGTAATGCGCCTTGGCATTGTCGAGGTTGTTCCACTGGTCGGCGAACAGCACGCCGTTCGGCTCGGTCTTGCGCAGCTCGTCCGCAAGACGGCGGCCGACATGCTGGTAGTTGTTGGGATTGGCGTAAGGAAGGGCCGGCACCTCGATCAGCTCGGCGCCACACAGCTTCAGGAAGTCCTTCTTCTCCTGGCTCTGCGTCTCCGGGATCACGATCAGGGTGCGGTAGCCGCGCGCGCTGGCGACGACGGCGAGGCCGATGCCGGTGTTGCCGGCGGTCGCTTCCACCACGAGGCCGCCCGGCTTGAGCTCGCCGCGCTTCTCGGCCTCCAGGATCATCCATTTGCCGGCGCGGTCCTTGACCGACTGGCCGGGGTTCATGAACTCGGCCTTGCCGAGAATGGTGCAGCCGGTCAGTTCCGAGGCGCGCTTGAGCTTGATCAGCGGGGTGTTGCCGATGGCTTCGACAACGTCGTTTCGAATGGTCATGTCGGGGAAATCGCTTACCAAGGGGGTTGATCCGGTTGGCCAGAACCTAGTGCTTGGGACGCTAAAGGGGAAGGCTTTTGCGCTGCGGCGAAACCGACTGAAGCGCCTGTCCGACCAGCGATATTCTTGGAAAGCGCGACCGGCGATGATGCGCTCGGCCGCGAGGCGGGGTATCAGTAGGAGGAAATGACTGAACTCCGTCGGAGCACGGAAGATGATGGTCGTCGCCAGCCACTTCGCGACCGCTTTTTTCCAAGGACCGGTCGAGACGAGATCCGGAACGTGGATGGCTTCCTTTCGGCCATTGACGGTTTTGTGAGACGGCTCGGCCATCGGGAGCCGAAGCCGCGCCGAGCGTAATGTGGCGGGATGGAAGGCCCAGGTGCCGGTGTGGCAGCAATATCACATGAAATCTTGGTAAGCTTGCTTACGTCTCCCGGCGTTTTCAGAATGAGAGAAATATCTGCGAGACAAGCACCTTTTGAATTCTCGACCAACCGTTTCAGGTTCGCTGGCTTGGCCATCTCGCAACTGCGGCACTGTCCGGCAGTTCGGCACCCGGCTAGTATCAATGTCGAAGTTCCGCAGAAAGCATCACCACGGTGAACGCGTTGTCCAAAGCCCCCCGATCGTCCCGCCGCGAATCGGTTAATCCGGCTGCGCGGCGGCGGCTGGATCTGCCCGGCGGGGGGTGGATGTGACACAGCATGTTCCGGCGATCGCCATGCGGCGGTCTGTGGGGTCTGCATCCCGGACGCTGCGCGCGGCGCGCTGGCTTGCGGTGTTGTGCCTCGCCGCCGGGTCGGGTGCCTGCGTGCTGACCCAGGATCTTCCCGATCCCGCGCTCGACGTTCCCACGCAGTACAAATACGCCGGCAAGGGCGATGCGCCGCCGTCGCTGGATTGGTGGCGCGGCTTCCGGTCCAGGGAGCTGACGCAGCTGATGGAAGAGGCCCAGACCGTCAACCTCGACATCGCCGCCGCCGTCGCGCGCATCGTCCAGGCCGACGCGCAGGCGCGGCAGGCGGGCGCGGCGCTGCTGCCGACCTTGTCCGGCACCGGGCAGGAGACCTATTCGCGCACCTCCGGCTCCTCCGCTTCAGGGCTCACCAATGGTGGCCGCGAGGTCGTCAACTACCAGGCATCGCTGAGCGCGAGCTACCAGCTCGACTTCTGGGGTCAGAACCGCGATGCGCTGCAGACGGCCGAGGAGACTGCGAACGCCAACCGCTTCGATCGCGACACCGTCGCGCTGACGACGCTCGCCAGCGTCGCCAACGCCTATTTCCAGGTGCTGGCCGCGCAGGACCGCATCCGGACCTCACAGCGCAACATCGCGAGCGCGCAGCGCATCCTCGATGCCGTGAGGGAACGCCGCAAGGCCGGCACCGGCACCGATCTCGACGTTGCCCAGCAGGAGAGCGTGCTTGCCAATCAGAAGGCCCTGGTGCCGCCGCTGCGCCAGACGCTCGACCAGAACAGGAATGCGCTCGCCGTGCTGGTGTCGCGGCCGCCGGAAAGCGTGCGCATCGACGGCGGCTCGCTGAACAACGTGGCCATCCCGCGCGTCACGCCCGGCCTGCCGTCGGAGATCCTGACACAGCGGCCCGACATCCGCCGGCAGGAAGCGCAGCTCGCCTCGGCGACCGCGAACATCGGCAATGCCCGCGCACAGTTCTTTCCGACCATTCAGCTCACCGGCAACGGCGGCTACCAGAGTTCGGCGCTGGTGTCGCTGTTCCAGCCGCATGCTGCGTTCTTCCAACTCGTCGGCAGCGCGACGCAGCCGATCTTCGACGGCGGCAAGATCCTCGGCAATTTCGAGTTCGCCAAGGCGCGGCAGGACGAGTTGCTCCAGACCTACCGCAAGACCATCGTCCAGGCGTTCACCGACGTCGACAATGCGCTGTTCTCGATCAGGCAGACCACGATCAAGCTGCAATTGCAGCACGATGTGCTCAACGCCTCGAGGCGCGCCTTCGATCTGTCCGAGCAGCAATTGCGGGCCGGCACCGCCGACATCGTGACCGTGCTTAACACCCAGCTCACCCTGTTCACGGCGGAAGATGCGCTGTCGCAGGCCCAACTCGCACGGCTTCTCGCCATCGTCAGCCTGTATCAGGCGCTCGGCGGCGGCTGGGAGCCGCGTATGGAGAAACCGGTCAATGCTCTTTAAGCCGGATAGCAAGCAAGGCGTGACGGAGGGGACGGCGAGAAAGTCGCGCGGCCGCGGCTTCATCATGACCGTGATCACGCTGGCGATCCTCGGCGGCCTGTTCTATCTCGGCTGGACAGTCACGCATCAGCAGCAGGCAATCAACCGCAACAACCAGCGGCTCGATCTGCCGGTGCCCGTGCTGGCGGCAAGCCCGCGGGTGCAGGACGTTCCGGTCTATCTCGACGGCGTCGGCGCGATCCGCGCGCTCAATACCGTGACCGTCCGCTCGCAGGTCGACGGCAAGCTGATCGCCGTGAACTTCACGGAAGGCCAGGACGTCAAGAAGGGCGACGTGCTCGGCGAGATCGATCCGGCACTCTACCAAGCCACTTATGATCAGGCCGTCGCCAAGAAGGCGCAGGATCAGGCCCAGCTCGCCAACCAGCGCATCGACCTGACGCGCTACGAGCAGCTCGCTGCCTCCAACGCCGGCTCCAAGCAGCAGGCCGATACCCAGCGCGCGCTGGTCGCGCAGACCGAGGCGCTGGTCAAGGCCGATCAGGCTGCCATCGACAACGCGGCGGCGACGCTGAGCTACACCAAGATCGTTGCGCCGATCTCGGGGCGCGCCGGCCTGCGCCAGGTCGACCAGGGCAACATCATCCACGCCTCCGACACCACGGGGCTCGTGGTGATCACGCAATTGCAGCCGATCGCGGTGTGGTTCAGCCTGCCGCAGCAGCAGATCATGCGGGTCAATGCCGCCGCGGCGAAGGGTGCGCTCGCGGTCGACGTGTTCGGCAATGACGGCCTCACCGTGATCGACACCGGCAAGCTCACCGGCATCGACAATCAGGTCGACCAGACCACCGGCACGCTCAAGCTCAAGGCCGAATTCCCCAACGCCAATTACCAGCTCTGGCCGGGCCAGTTCGTCAATGTCCGCCTCAAGGTCGAGACCCTGACGCAGGCGCTGGTGGTGCCGACATCGGCCGTGCAGCGCGGTCCGATCGGGACCTTCAGCTATGTCATCGGCGAGGACAATATCGTCTCGGCCAAGCCCGTGACGGTGACCCAGCAGAACGAGCATGACGCCGTCATCGCCAGCGGCCTGTCGGCGAGCGACAGGGTCGTCACCACGGGCTTTGCCAATCTGTCCGACGGCTCCAAGGTCATCATCGGCCGCGACGACCAGACCCCGTCGGCCGATCTTGCCCCGCGCAAGCGCTCCCGCGGGCCGGACGCCCAGAAGAAGGATGGCGCCAAGGACGGTCAGAAGGACGGCCAGAAAGACGGGCAGGGCGGGGCTGGCGAGTTCCGCGCCAAGCGGAGCGGCAGCGAGGGCGACCAGAAGGGACAGACCGGGCCGGCTCCGGGACCTTCCCCAGCACCGGCCGCGGGCAGTGGAGCCAAGCAGCCATGATCCCGACAACAGCCGCTTGATGCGGCAGGCATAACCCATGGGTGTCTCCGAACCCTTCATCCGCCGCCCGATCGCGACCTCGCTGCTCGGGATCGCGCTTCTGATCGGCGGCCTGCTGGGCTATTTCGCGCTGCCGGTCTCGGCGCTGCCGCAGGTCGATTTCCCGACCGTGCAGGTGACGACGCAGCTTCCGGGCGCGAGCCCCGACGTGATCGCTTCGCTGATCACCGCGCCCCTGGAGCGGCAGCTCGGCCAGATCCCGTCGCTGTCGGCCATGAACTCGACGAGCTCGTTCGGCGTCAGCCAGATATCGCTGCAGTTCGATCTCAACCGCGACATCGACGGCGCGACGCAGGACGTGCAAGCCGCGATCAATGCCGCGGCGGGCGTGCTGCCCAAGACGCTGCCTTATCCGCCGACCTACGCCAAGGTGAACCCGGCCGATGCGCCGGTCATGACGCTGGCGCTGCGCTCCGACACCATCTCGCTGCGGGTGATGAGCGACATCGCAGACACCATCCTGGCGCAACGCCTCAGCCAGATTTCCGGCGTCGGGCGCGTCGCGGTGCTCGGCGGCCTGAAGCCGGCCGTACGCATCCAGGCCGATCTGGCGCGGCTCGCCGCCTACGGCATCGCCATGGAGGATTTGCGCACCGCGATCGCCAACGCCAACGTCTCGGGTCCGAAGGGCTCGCTCGATGGCGCGCAGCAATCCTACATCATCGCGGCCAACGACCAGATCGCTGCGGCCGAGGCCTACAAGCCCGTCATCATCGCCTATCGCAACGGCTCGCCCGTCACTATCGCCGACGTCGCCCAGATCGTCGATGGCCTGGAGAACGACCGCACCGGCGGCTGGTACCAGGGCACGCCGGCCGTCATCATCGACATCCAGCGCCAGCCCGGCGCCAATGTGATCGACGTCGTCAGTCAGATCCGTACCGAAATCCCCAAGCTGCAGCGCGCGATTCCGGCCGGCGTGAACCTCACCATCGTCTCCGACCGCACCGTGACGATCCGTGCCTCGGTTCACGACGTGCAGTTCACGCTGGTCCTTGCCGTCGTGCTGGTCACTCTCGTAGTGCTGCTTTTCCTGCGCTCGATCCGCGCCACCATAATCGCGGGCGTGGCGCTGCCGCTGTCGCTGATCACCAGCTTCGGCATCATGTATTTCGCCGGCTTCAGCCTCGACAATCTGTCGCTGATGGCGCTGACGATCGGCACCGGCTTCGTCGTCGACGACGCCATCGTCATGATCGAGAACATCGTGCGCCATATGGAGAACGGCGACGGCCCGATGGAAGCTTCGCTGAAGGGCGCCAGCGAGATCGGCTTCACCGTGATCTCGCTCACGGTGTCGCTGATCGCGGTCTTCATCCCGCTGCTGTTCATGTCGGGACTCGTGGGGCGCATGTTCCGCGAGTTCGCGCTCACACTGACGATTGCGGTCGTGACCTCGGCCGTGGTCTCGCTGACGCTGACGCCGATGATGTGCTCGCGCCTGCTCAAGCACGCCCATGAGGAGCTGGCGGTGCCGGGACTGGCTGCGATCAGCCGCTTCATCGACCGCACTGTCGAAGCGTACCACCGCACGCTGCTGGTGGTTTTGCAGCACCAGCGCACCACGCTGGTCGTGACCTTCGCGACGCTGATCGCGACGCTCGTTCTCTACGTCGTCGCGCCAAAGGGCTTCCTGCCGCTGCAGGACACCGCCTCGATCACGGCGGTGACGGAGGCGGGGCCGGACGTGTCGTTCGCGGAGATGCAGAAACGACAGGCCGAGGCGGCGGGCGCCATCAAGGCCGATCCCGACGTGGTCGGCGTGGTCTCGGTGATCGGTGCAGGCTCGGTCAATCCGACCACCAATGTCGGCCGGCTCGTCATGACCTTGAAACCGCGCGGCGAGCGGCGTGACGATGTCGCGGCCGTCATTGTCAGGCTGAAGGAGCGGGTCTCGGGCATCCCCGGCATGACCGTCTATTTCCAGCCGGTGCAGGACGTGCAGATCTCGACCCAGTCGAGCCGCTCGCAATACCAGTACACGCTGACCGGCACCGATGCGGCGCTGGTGTCGGAGTGGGCCCGCAAGCTGGTTGCGGAGATGCGACGCGATCCCCTGTTCCGCGACGTCTCCTCGGAGGCGCAGGAGGGCGGATTGCGGGCGCAGCTCGACGTCGACCGCACCCGCGCCGGCCAGCTCGGTGTGAGCCTGCAAGCCATCACCGACACGCTCAACGACGCCTTTGCGCAGCGCCAGATTTCGACCATCTACGGCCAGGCCAACCAGTACCGCGTGGTGCTGGAGGCGCTGCCGATGTATCAGCGCGATCCCTCGATCCTGTCGAAGCTGTATTTGCCGGGGGCGGCGAGCGCGACCGCCGGCGCACCCAACGCACAGGTGCCATTGTCGGCCGTGGCGACGCTCAAGCGCACCACGGCGCCGCTCGCGATCTCGCACCAGGCGCAATTCCCGTCGGTGTCGCTCAGCTTCAATCTCGCGCCGGGCGCCGCGCTCGGCGATGCCGTCGACGCCGTGAAGACGATCGAGACGCGGATCGGCATGCCCAACAACATCGTCGGCGTCTATGCTGGCGACGCCGCCGAATTCGCCAAGGCGTTGGCCGGCCAGCCCTGGCTTCTGCTCGCAGCCGTGATCACGATCTACATCGTGCTCGGGGTGCTCTACGAGAGCTACATCCACCCGATCACCATCCTGTCGACGCTGCCCTCGGCCGGCGTCGGCGCCATCCTGGCGCTGGTGCTGTGCGGGCAGGACCTCTCGGTCATCGGCCTGATCGGCATCATCCTGCTCATGGGCATCGTCAAGAAGAACGCGATCATGATGATCGACTTCGCGCTGGAGGCCGAGCGCCGGCAGGGCATGTCGCCCAACGATGCCATCGTACAGGCCTGCCTGCTGCGCTTCCGCCCGATCATGATGACGACGCTGGCGGCGCTGTTCGGCGCGCTGCCGCTCGCGATCGAGAGCGGCACCGGCGCCGAGCTGCGCTTTCCGCTCGGCATCTCCATCATCGGCGGCCTGCTGCTGAGTCAGCTGCTGACGCTCTACACCACGCCTGTGATCTATCTCGCGCTCGACCGCATCAACCGCCGGCTCGAGCAGGCGCTGCCGCCGGCCGTATCCGGTGGCCCGCCGGTCGCCGGCGCGACCGAGGGGATGCAGTGATGGCATCGATCTCGGAGCCCTTCATCCGCCGCCCGGTCGCAACCACGCTGCTGTCGATCGGGTTGTTCCTGCTGGGTGTGGTCGCCTACGAGTTCCTGCCCGTCGCTTCGGTCCCGAACGTCGACTTCCCCGCCATCTTCGTCTCGGCCAGCCGGCCCGGCGCCGACCCCTCGGTGATGGCGGCGACGGTGGCGTCCCCGCTGGAGCGGCGTCTCGGCGAGATATCAGGCATCAACCAGATCACCTCGACCTCGACGCTCGGCAACACCAGCATCCAGCTCCAGTTCGACATCGGTCGCAACATCGACAAGGCCGCGCGCGACGTGCAGGCGGCGATCAATGCCGCGATGGTCGACCTGCCGAGCGACCTGCCGACGCTGCCGCGCTTCCGCAAGGCCAATACGGCCGGCGCGCCGATCTACGTGCTGGCGTTGACCTCCAAGACGATCTCTTCGGCCGCGATCTACGACGTCGCCGACAGCGTGCTGGCGCAACGCATCTCGCAGGTGCCGGGGGTCGGCAACGTGGCGATCTCCGGCGCCGACCAGCCGGCCGTGCGGGTCCAGCTCAATCCCGTCGCGCTGTCCAATGCCGGTATCGCCACCGACGACGTGCGGACCGCCATCATCAACGCCAATCCGCTCGGCCCGGTCGGCATCTTCAATGGCGAGCGCCAGAGCGAGACGCTGTCGCTGAACAAGCAGATGCGCAGCGCGAAAGAGTTCCGCGACATCGTCATCAAGAGCTCGAACGGCAATTTCGTGCGGCTGTCGGACGTCGCCGAGATCGAGGATTCCGTCCGCAACGCCCGGTCGATCGCCTGGTTCAACAAGCAGCCTGCCGTGCTGATCCAGATCACCAAGCAGGGCGATGCCAACGTCATCGACGTCGTCGACCGGGTGAAGGCGCTGATCCCCGAGCTGAAGCAGTGGATTCCGGCCGGCGTCGAGATCTCGACCCTGGTCGACCGCACCGGCACGATCCGCGCCAGCGTGCTCGACATGCAATGGACATTGCTGGCGACCGCGGTCCTGGTGATGGTCGTGGTGTTCGTGTTCCTGCGCAGGCTGACGCCGACGATCGCGGCCGGCATCTCGGTGCCGCTGGCGCTCGCCGGCACCTGCGCCGGCATGTGGGTCGCGGGCTTTTCCATCGACAATCTGTCGCTGATGGCGCTTGCGATCTCCGTCGGCTTCGTGGTCGACGACGCCATCGTCATGATCGAGAACATGTACCGCAATCTCGAGCATGGCATGCGGCCGTTCCAGGCGGCGCTGGAGGGTGCGAAGCAGATCGGCTTCACCGTGGTCTCGATCAGCCTGTCGCTGATCGCAGCCTTCACGCCACTGATCTTCATGGACGGAATCGTCGGCCGTCTCTTGCGCGAATTCTCGCTGACGCTGACCTTCGCCATCCTGGTCTCGACGCTGGTGTCGCTCACGGTCACACCGATGATCTGCGCGCACTATATCCACCAGGCCACGTCCGGCACGGCGACGCTGTTCGATCGCATCGTCGAGGGTTCGCTGTCGCGCATCGTCTCCTTCTACGCGAGAACCTTGCGCACCGTGCTGGACTACCCGCTGGCGACGCTGCTGGTGTTCTTCGCCACCATCGGCCTCACCGTGACGCTCTACATCAAGGTTCCCAAGGGCTATTTCCCCACCGACGATTCCGGCTTCGTGATCGGGGCGACGCGCGCCTCGGCCGACATCTCGTTCCAGTCGATGCTCGGTCTCCAGCAACGGCTCGCCGACATCGTGATGAAGGATCCGGCGGTGGCCGGCATCGGCTCGACCGTCGGCGCTGGAGGCGGGCCGGGGGGAGCGACCTCGAACCGCGGCATCATGTATATCAGCCTGAAGCCACCGGAGGAGCGCGACCACGTCTCGACCGAGGTCGTGATCGATCGTCTGCGGCGCGCGCTGTATCCGGTGGCCGGCATCCGCCTCTTCATGTTCGCCGCCCAGGACGTCCGTGCCGGCGGCCGGCAGAGCGATTCAGACTACCAGTACACGCTGACCAGCACCGACCTCAGTCTGCTGCAAAAATGGGCGCCGATCGTCGCCAAGCGCATGGAGAGCGTCGAGGGCATCACCGACATCTCCAGCGACCGCGACCCCGGCGGGCTTCAGCTCACCCTGAACATCGATCGCCAGAAGGCGTCGGCACTCGGCGTCCGGGTTCAGGACATCGACAATGCGCTGAACAACGCCTTCTCGCAGCGGCAGATCTCGATCATCTACACCCAGCGCAACCAGTACATGACCGTGCTGGAGATCGACCCGAAATTCCAGGTCGATCCCTCAAACCTCGATCGCATCTATGTCGCGGGCGCGGGCGACGCGCAGGTGCCGCTGTCGGCCGTGGTGCATGCGAGCCGCGGACTCGCCGCGCTTGCGGTCTATCACTCGCAATCGTTCCCCTCGACCACAGTGTCGTTCAACCTCATGCCGAACGTGCAGCTTCAGGCGGCGACGCAGAACATCCAGCGGGCAGTCGAGGAACTGCACATGCCCGAAGGCATCCGCGGCAGCTTCGACGGCAATGCCGGCGACTTCGCCAAGACCAGCGGCCGCCAGCCGCTGCTGATTCTCGGCGCGCTGGTGGCGATGTATATCGTGCTGGGCGTGCTCTATGAGAGCCTCGCCCATCCGCTCACGATCATCTCGACACTGCCCTCGGCCGGATTAGGCGCGCTGCTCGCCTTGCAGCTCACCAACACGCCGCTGACGGTGATCGCCTTCGTCGGCATCATCCTCCTGATCGGCATCGTCAAGAAGAACGGCATCATGATGGTGGATTTCGCGCTCGAGGCCGAACGCCAGCGCGGCCTGTCGTCGGCAGAGGCGATCTTCGAGGCCTGCCAGGCGCGCTTCCGCCCGATCCTGATGACGACCATGGCGGCGCTGTTCGCCGGCATTCCGCTGGTGGTGGCAACCGGCCCCGGCACGGAGCTGCGGCGTCCGCTCGGCATCACCATCATCGGCGGCCTGTTCGTCTCGCAGATCCTGACCCTCTACACCACGCCGGTCATCTACCTCCTGATCGACCGCCTGCGGCGGCGGTCCGCGTCGCGTCCGGTGCCGGCACCGGCGGAATAGGTTGTTGAAGCCGCGCTTCGAGCGTATAGCGGCGCCCATGTCGAACCCGCCAGAAACCGCCGCCGTCGCCGATCCGATCCCGGAGTGCCCGCACTGCCAGAAGCCGATGCCGTTGTGCATCTGCGACAGCGTCACGCCGATCGAAAACCGGCTGTCGCTGCTGATCCTGCAGCACCCGCAGGAGCAGGACAGGGCGCTCGGCACCGCGCGCCTGCTCGCCCGGCATTTCGCCGACGCCACCGTGCGGGTCGGCCTGTCCTGGCCGAGCCTGTCCAAGGCGCTGGGACGCCCGGTCGAAGATGCCGCGCGCTGGGCCGTGCTCTATCTCGGCTCGGCACGCGCCGCCGACCTCGAGGCGGAAGCCGAGATCATCGCGCTCAACCGCAAGGGCGAGATCGCGGAGAACCAGCGCGCGATCCTCGGCAAGCTCGAAGGCGTCGTGCTGCTCGACGGCACCTGGAGCCAGGCCAAGGCGCTGTGGTGGCGCAATCCCTGGATGCTCAAATGCCAGCGCGTCATCCTCAACCCCGCGCACCCTTCGCGCTATGGGCGTCTGCGCAAGGAGCCGCGCCGCGACGGGCTCTCGACCATCGAGGCCGCGGCAACTGTCCTGGCCGGCCTCGAGCGGCGTCCCGATATCGCCGAGACGCTGCATGCGAGTTTTGAACGGCTGTTAACACGCTATCGCGAGGTTCAGGCCGAGATGCCGGAACTCGCGCCGAAGCCTGCCCCAAAGGGCCGGCGCGACTTCCGACGACGCAAACGAGCCTGACTTCGGCCCAACTCGTCCGTACGGTCGATTGCGCCGCAAGGCGCGGGCGTCTAGAGACCATCGGCCGGTCCGTGGCCGATCTGCTGTCCTGGTGCGGCATCGGCGCGTGGCAACCGAAGGGGCAGTCGAATTCAGCTCGCAGTGAAGGAAATTCTGACGCAGGCGGCGCGGCCCGATCGTTGGGGCACGCTCGCGCTGATGGACATTTCGCTGCGTTATCGGCGGACCGTGATCGGCCCGCTCTGGATCACGCTGACGCTCGCCGCCACGATCGCAAGCGTCGGCACGGTCTATGCCGCATTGTTCAAGCAGGACATCGCGGCCTTCCTGCCGTCCTTCGCGGTCGGCCTGATCGTCTGGACCCTGATCGCTACGACGCTCCAGGAGGGGTCGAACATCTTCGTGGCATCCGGTCATCTCATCAAGGCGGTGCCGGCACCACTGATCGTTCACGTCCTGCAGATGATCACGCGCAACGTCCTCATCTTCGCGCATCATTTGGTGATTGTCGCGCTGCTTTACGTCGTGATGCCCTGGCCGCTGCACTGGAGCATGCTGGTCGTGGTGCCCGGCTTTGCGATCTTGTTTCTCGCGCTGCTCGGTGGCGCGGTCGTGCTCGGCATGCTGTGCGCGCGTTTTCGCGACATCGGTTCGGCGATCGTCAGCGGGCTGCAATTCGTCTTCTTCCTCACCCCGATCATTTGGACCGAGGACAGCGTGCGCGGCACCTCGTTTCACTGGCTGACATCGGTCAATCCGTTCGCGACGCTGCTTGATCTCGTACGCCGTCCGCTGCTGTCGCAGCCGACCGATGCGCAGCAATGGCTGCTCGGCATGACTTACGCGATCGCCGTGGTCGCCATCGGCCTCAGCTGCTATGCGAAGTACCGCCATCGCCTGGCGTATTGGCTGTGATGCGCGCATGACGGCCACGGCCCACATCGTACTTCGCGACGTCTCGGTCACGTTCCCGGTGCTGACGTTCCGCGACCGATCGCTGCGCAGCCGGTTCGTCAGTGCCGTGACGCTGCGCCGGAAGCCGGCGGTCTCGCACATCGTCACGGCGCTGAACGGGATCAGTCTCGATATCCGCGCCGGCGATCGCCTCGCCATCATTGGCGCCAACGGCGCCGGCAAGACCACGCTGCTGCGGGTTCTCGCCGGCATCTACCACCCGACGGCCGGGAGCATCGACGTGCTCGGCCGCTGCCTGTCGCTGTTCGACCTGTCGGCCGGGTTCGATGAGGAAGCGACCGGCTACGAGAACATCATGCGGCGGGGCCTCGTGATCGGCGCGCGGCGTGCCGAGATCGACGCGCGGCGCGCCGAGATCGCCGAATTCACCGAGCTCGGCGACCGGCTCGACCTGCCGCTGCGCACCTATTCCAGCGGGATGATGTTGCGCCTGATCTTCGCGGTCGCAACCGCGGTCGAAGGCGAGATCGTGCTGCTCGACGAATGGATCGGCGTCGGCGACCAGCGATTCCGCAAGAAGGCGCGGCAGCGGCTGGACGAGATCGTCGCCCGCGCCGGCATCCTGGTGCTTGCCTCACATGACATTGAGCTGATCCAGAGCACCTGCAACCGGGCGATCCTGCTGGAGCAGGGCAGGATCATCGCGGCCGGCGCAACCGATGCGATTCTCGCGCAATATCTCGCGGGGTCGGGCGCGAAGAAGGCGTAGCGGTTCGAAGGATCCCCCGGACCGGGCAGGCTCCAGCCAAAATCGGCGAAGGCGGTTGCCTAACCCGTTGATCCCCTATATTGGTCCGCCCTTACGGGGCCACGTGGCGGAGTGGTTACGCGCCGGTCTGCAAAACCGTTTACTCGGGTTCGAGTCCCGACGTGGCCTCCATCATAAATATCTGATTTTTCAACGAAATTAGATTCCGGGCGTCTTCCGATGGGCGCGCCGGCGAGGCTCGCCGCGTGGTGCCCCCCGGGTTTGCCCGGGGCTGGCTGGAAACCCCCGATTCACGCCCGTTGGCATACACTTCGCATCTGCGAAGTGATGCGACTGACATCAACAAGCGCTGGAGCACCCGTGGGCGACATCGTCCGATTTGTCCCGAAGTCCGAGCTGGAGCGGGCTCGCCTCATCCGCGAGGCCCGTGCGATCTATGACAGCATCTTTCCATCGGCCGTACCCGACCGGGTGCCGCAGGATGGCGAGGAACGCGCCAAGACCTGATTGTCGCGGCGCCGGGTTTCACACAGCGCCTACGGCAAAACGCCGGAGAGGCGGGCGCTACGGCTCACCGTGAAAGCGGCCTCAGCTGGCCGCGTACCAGCCATCGGGGAACGGCAGGAGGGGCCAGGCGCCCTCGTTGTCATTGGCGGCCTTGGGCGTCGCGTCAAAACTCCACGAGCGGGGCACGAATTCCTCCTCCGGCGCGGGAGCCAAGTCTTCAATGACCATGGCGTCCCGGACGGCATCCAGCAGCAGATTGAATTCGGCTTCGCTTCTCATCGCACCCTCGCAGAACGCAGACGGCGCAATGTCGCAAGGCCGGTTTGTTACCCGGTTGAGCCGATCGTTCGCATTTTAGCGATCCGGCGATCGGGTCCCGATTGGTTAGCGATTTCTAAAGAAGTCCCGTCGGGAACCTACATTCGGGGCGAGCATCCCGAGTGTGAAAGAGATCACATCCTCGGCGGTTTATTTCTCTTAACTCCTTCGCACACCGGCCCAATGCAGGCCGGAGCGGGCAGGGCGGAACGGGAGACTGGTCATGAAGACGAGGTTCTTGCGGTTTGCGGGAGTGAAGAGCCGGGCGCGCCGCGCCTCCACGGTCGGGCTGTTCCTGACGCTGTTTGCCTCCGCCGCCCACGGGCAGGGGACAGCCGAACAGCGCCGGGCCTGCACGCCCGACGTCTACCGGCTCTGCGCCGGCGAAATCCCCAATGTCCGCGCCATCACGGCTTGCCTGCGCCGTAACCGGTCGAGCTTGAGCGAGGCTTGCCGTAGTGTGTTCGATCAGGCCGGCGGCTGACATACCGGCTCTGTGCATTTGTGCGCAGCAAGTGCCTCGTGAGGCCAAGCGAATCCGGCATAGTCGGCCTGTGGATATGCTGCGGACAGGCTGTGGATATCGCGGCGTCGGCGGGTAGATGCGTCCACCGCCCGTCAATTCTTCGTCAAGCGGCCTCACTGAGTGAGGCTTTGATCGTGCAGATATCTCTCCCAATCGAAACCATTTGATTCCTCCGAATTCGCCAATTGCGTATCTCGCCAATTCGCGCCCGAGCAGTTTTTGGGCAGCCGCCTGCCCAAATCGCAGGCCCCCTCCATCCAATTTTTTGTACGTCCGCGGACAAGCTTTCCCGTCGGCTCTCCCCCTAGGCTCGCTTCCGAGATCTGGAACATGGCCTTTGCCATGACAATTCGAAGGAGCGGGACATGGAGAGACGGGTATTGCCCCAGGCGCGGCGGGGAACGGCGCGCGCAACGCCTTGGCGCAAGCTCGCGCTCGGCGCCAGCATCGCCCTGGGCCTGGTTGCCGCAGCACCGCTGAGCGCACAGGCCGCGGCGCCCTCCGCCTGTGCCGCGCTGCAGGAGAAATATCCGGACTGGAAGGGCAAGACGCTCGTCAACGCGATCAACCCGCACACGCCGGGCTACGAGACCATCGATCCCAAGGATCCCAGCAAATACATCGGCTTCGACATCGATCTCGGCGAAGCCATCGGTGAATGCCTCGGCTTCAAGCTGACCTACAAGCCGGTGACGTTCGCGGCGCTGCTGACCACACTGGCCGCGGGCCAGGCCGACATCGTCATCTCCGACATCTACGCCACCAAGGAGCGTGCCAAGGCGGCCGACTTCATCACCTATTCGAAGGTGTTCGACGGCGTGCTGGTCGCGAAGGGCAATCCGAAGGGCATCAACGGCATCAATATGTCGATGTGCGGCGCGGCTGCCGCGGAAAACACCGGCTATGTCGAGGTGCCCCTGATCCAGGCCCTGATCCCCGAGTGCAAGAAGGCGGGCAAGCCCGAGCCGACCATCCAGCTCTACGACAACAACGCCAACTGCATCCAGGCGATCCTCGCCGGTCGCGCCGACACCTATATCAACGACGTCAACACGGTCGACAGCGCGGTGAAGGCCTATCCGGACAAGCTCGAAAAGGCGATCGCGGTGACGATCCCGTATTCCGTCGGCATCGCTGTGCCCAAGGACAAGCCGAAATTCCGCGACGCCGTGCTGGCTGCGCTGATCGAGGTGCAGAAGGCCGGTACGCATATGGAGCTTCTGAAGAAGCATGGGCTCGACGTGAACAACTTCAAGGAGCCGGACATCCTGACCGCCGACTGAGTGCGGCTTACTTCTCCCGACGAGGACAGGTTGGCGCGAAGCGACGGGTGAGGGGGCACTGCGAACTCCGGAGCAAGCGTAACCCCTCACCCGGATCGCGTCGGACGATGCGATCCGACCTGTCCCCAAGTCCCCAAGGGAGAGGTGATCAGCCCATCCACCGCCTTCGACCAAATTTGATCCCGCTCTCATGACGGCTGGCTGATGTCGCTGTTCCTTCACTATCTGAGCATGCCGTATCTGCTCGAGGGCATCGAGCTCACCCTCGAGGTGACCGCCCTCGGGCTCGGCGGCGGATTGATCCTCGGATTGATCCTCGCAGGGATGCAGCTCTCGCGCTTCTGGCTCCTTGCGGCAATCGCCAGGGCGTATACCGTGATCTTCCGCGGCACGCCGCTGATCCTGCAGATGGTGTTCGCCTACGACGCGCTGCCGCATATCGGCATCAAGCTGCCGGCGGTGCTGGCAGCCGGCCTCGCGCTCGCCTGCAACGAGGCGCCGTTCATAGCCGAGATGCTGCGCGCCGGCGTGCTCGGCGTGGATCGCGGCCAGCTGACGGCTGGCCAGGCGCTCGGCATGACACCGTCCGTCCTGATGCGCCGGGTGATCGCGCCGCAGGCCATCCGCACCATGATCCCGGCCTTCGGCAACGAGGCCGTCAGCGCCCTGAAGAATTCATCGCTCGCCTCCGTCGTCGCGGTGCAGGAGCTGACCCTGCGCTCGACGCAGCTGGCGTCCTCGACCTTCGATTTCTTCTCGATCTTCTTCGCGTCGGGTCTGCTCTATCTCGTGCTGACCGCGACCATCAGTGTGATCCAGCTCTTCGTCGAATGGCTGCTCGATCTCGACCGTACCACGCGCCGCGAGCGCAAGCTCGCCGACTATCTGCCCTGGCGCCGCGTCGATCTCGCCACCAAGCTCGAACTTGCCGATGCGACCGTCGCCGATCCAGATCCCGCAGAGCTTGCTGACACCCCGCCGCTGGCCCTGACGCGGGAGGAGCGTGCCCGCCGGGCCACGACCATCGCGCGCAACAATATCGCGGTGGAAGCAAAGGACCTCACCAAAAGCTACGGCCCGCAAAAGGTCCTGGACGGTCTCGACCTCACGGTGCGCGTCGGCGAGGTCGTTGCGCTGCTCGGTCCCAGCGGCTCCGGCAAGAGCACGCTGCTTCGCTGTATCAACCATCTCGAAAACTGGGACGCCGGCACACTGCGCGTCGGCGGACGCCGCCTCGGCTTCGACGAGAACGGCAAGCGGCTGTCGCCGCGCGCCATTGCCAACGAGCGCGCCAGCGTCGGCGTCGGCATGGTGTTCCAGCAGTTCAATCTGTTCGCGCATCTGTCGGCGAAGGAGAACGTCGCCGGCCCCCTGCGCTGGGTGCACGGCATGACCCGCATCGATGCCGACCGCCGTGCCACCGAATTGCTCGACCGCGTCGGTCTCTCGCATCGCGCCGACGCGCTGCCGCGGCATCTCTCCGGCGGCCAGCAGCAGCGCGTCGCCATCGCGCGCGCGCTGGCACCGAACCCGAGCGTGCTGTTGCTCGACGAGCCGACCTCCGCGCTCGATCCCGAGCTCGTCAACGAAGTGCTGGAGGTGATCCGCCGCCTTGCCATCGACGACGGCCTCACCATGATCATCTCGACGCACCAGATCCGCTTCGCCGACGAGGTCGCCGACCGCGTCGCGTTCCTGAGCGGGGGCGCGATCATCGAGGAGGGACCGGCGCACGAGGTGCTCACCAATCCCCGCAATCCGCTGACGGCGCGCTTCCTCAGTGTGATGGAAGCCGACAAGACGCCGGAGGCGGTGCGATGAGCGCCGTCGCCGCAGGATTCGAGACTCCCGAAGAGCCAGGTCAGAAGAGTTGAAGTCATGAAGCATGTCACGCTGCCGGTTTCGCCGAAGACCGTTCACTGGGGCTATTTCTCCAAGGCGGTCGCACCGGCCCTGACGCTGCGTTCCGGAGATCGCGCCACGATCGAGACGCTCACGCATCATGCGAATGACGATTACGAGCGCATGATCCAGGGCGATCCCGGCGCCGAGAGCGTGTTCCAGTGGACCCGGGAGCACAAGGCGGTGGCGCGCCGCGGCTCCGGCCCCGTCGAGGGCCCGTTCATCCGCGGCGCAGGCGAGGGGATCGGCGTGCATCTCCTCACCGGTCCGGTCGCAATCGAAGGCGCCGAGCCCGGTGACATTCTCGAAGTGCGCATTCTCGACGTCCGGCCGCGGCCGAGCTGCAGCGCCTGCCATGCCGGCCGCTGCTTCGGCTCCAACGTCGCGGCGAACTGGGGCTTCCACTACCACGATCTCATCGAGGAGCCGAAGCCGCGCGAGGTCGTCACCATCTTCGAGCTCGATACCTCCGGCGAGCCCTACGCGAAGGCCGTCTATAATTACGTCTGGACGCCGCAGACCGACCCCGACGGCATCGTGCATCCGACCATCGACTATCCCGGCGTGCGCGTCGATCACGCCACCATCAGGAAGCGCGAGAACATCCTCTCCAGCGTAAAGGTGCCTGCACGATTGCACTTCGGCACCATGGGCCTCGCGCCATCGGAAGCCGATTTCGTCAGCTCGATCCCGCCGAGCTATACCGGCGGCAATATCGACGACTGGCGCATCGGCAAGGGCGCGCGAATGTTCTATCCGGTCGCCGTATCAGGCGCCTATTTCTCGGTCGGCGATCCCCATGCCGCGCAAGGCGACAGCGAGCTCGGCGGCACCGCGATCGAGACCTCGCTGACCGGCGATTTCGAATTCATCCTGCACAAGAAGGCCGATCTGGCCGGCACCAATCTCGAAGGCCTCGACCACCCCATGCTCGAAACCGATCATGCCTGGTCGTTCTACGGCTTTACCTATCCGAACTACCTGGCCGCGCTCGGTGCAGATGCGCAAACCGAGATTGCCAATCACTCGAGTCTCGACCGTGCGATGCGCGATGCGTTCAGAAAACTCCGCCGGTTTCTGATGACAGTGCACGGTCTCAGCGAGGACGAGGCGATCTCGCTGCTGTCGGTCGGCGCCGATTTCGGCGTCACCCAGGTGGTCGACGCCAATTGGGGCGTCCATGGCACGATCCGCAAGAACATTTTTCGGTGCGACTAATGCGTTGAAGCGCATTCGCTATTCGGGATGAACGCGTGAAGGAGAACCCGCATTTGCGGCCCGTCGCTGCGACGGATGACCGCGCGCGTCTGGCACAGAGGTTGCTTCGATCCACTGCAATCTGGGTCGATCCGATGAGCTTCCGTCCGTTCACGAGCGAGTCCTACGCGCAAGACGACCGCCCTGAGGCCTGGCGGGACGTGCTGGCTGCGGTTGGCCTGCAGCCGGCGGGTGGTCACGGCCTCTTCGACGGACACGCGACCGCCTCGCACCGGCACGCCGCAGGCGTCGCGTTGACGCGCATGGCTGCGGGCGCGCAGAGCGTCGGTCCGCTCTCGCGAGCGAACGAGGAGCTGCCCATCGCTCTGATGCCGGTCGAGGACGGCATGGTGCTGAAGAGCGCCGGCAGTCATCGTATCGTTCCCGTCGGCCACCTCGTGCTGCTGCCGCGCAGCGGCGATTGGAGCATCGTGTTCCAGCGCGACATGCGGGCCATCGTGCTGTCGGTGACCTCGGAAGCGCTGCACGGGCGCCTTTCGGGCAAGCCGCGGCTCGGCGAGCCCCGGGTCGTGCCGACCACCGGCTTTGCCGACGTGTTCTCGCGCCTGCTGGATGCGGCCGCGCGCACGCTCGACACGTTGAGTGACGCCGAATGGAATTCGCTCGCGCAGTCGCTCGTCGATCTTCTCCTGACGCTCGCGCATCAGCTGGCGGCGTCGACCTCCGATGCCGGATCCAGTGCGGCGCAGGCCGCGCTGCTGCACCGGATCTGCCAGACCATCGAGCGTCGCCTCGACGATCCCGACCTGGTGCCGGCCCGCGTGGCGCAAGCCGAGGGCATTTCCGAACGCTATCTGCAAAAACTGTTCGAGACGGTCGGCGACAATTTCACTCACTACGTTCGCGAGCGACGGCTTCAGCGTGCCTGGGCCGACCTGTCCAATCCGACCGAGGCGCATCGTTCGATCTCGGAGATCGCCTACGCCTATGGCTTTGGCGATTCCGCGCATTTCAGCCGCGCCTTCCGCCACCGCTTCGGCCTGCCGCCGCGCGAGTTTCGCCAGCAGGAGGCCGAGCGCGCGACGTTGCAGCACGGAACCATCGGTCAGCGCGGCTGGCCGCAGGACGCGCTGGCACAGCTCCGCGCGCATCAGACCGGTACGGAGGCGCGCAGCAATGTCTGCCTCGCCGACTTCGATGAGCCGAGAGTTGAGGGTCGCAAGCACCATCATCTCCCGATCGAAGCCAACCGTGTTCACTGGGGCTATTTCAGCCGTACGCTGCAGCCACAGCTCGAGATCGCCTCGGGCGATACCATCACCATCGAGACGCTGACCCAGCATGCATCCGACGACCCCGAGCTGATGATCGCGGGCGATGCCGCCGCTGAAAGCGTGTTCGGCTGGACCAAGGCCAGGAAGAACGTGGATCGTCGCGGCGCGGGTCCGATGGATGCCAGCGTGTTCGGGCGCGGTGCCGGCGAAGGCTTTGGCGTGCACATCTGCACGGGTCCCGTGGCGGTGGAGGACGCCCAGCCCGGCGACGTGCTGGAGGTGCGGATCCTCGACATCGTGCCGCGCGCAAGCCGTCATCCAGAACATTCAGGCCGCGTGTTCGGCTCCTCCGTCGCAGCCTGGTGGGGCTATCACTACAACGAGTTTCTCGCGGGTCCGAAGCCACGCGAGGTCGTGACGATCTACGAGATCTTCGACGACACCGACGCGCCGCACGCCCGCGCGCTCTATTCCTACCGCTGGGAGCCGCAAACCGATCCGTTCGGGGTGGTGCACGCGGCCTATGATTATCCCGGAGTTCCAGTGGCGCCCGGCACGGTCAAGCGCCGGCATGCCGTGCTCGACGGCATCAAGATTCCCTTGCGGCCGCATTTCGGCGTGATCGCGGTGGCGCCGCGCGAGGTCGATTTCATCGACTCGGTGCCGCCGTCCTATTTCGGCGGCAATCTCGACAATTGGCGGCTGGGGAAGGGGTCAACGGTCTATCTCCCTGTTTCGGTCCCCGGCGCGCTGTTGTCGGTCGGCGATCCCCATGCCACGCAAGGCGACGGCGAGTTGAGCGGCACCGCGATCGAATGCTCGATGACCGGCACCTTCGAGGTGATCCTGCACAAGAAGGCCGATCTTGCCGGCCAGCCCTTCGCCGATCTCTCTTATCCCCTGATCGAGACTGCGACCGATTGGGTGCTGACCGGCTTCAGCCATCCGAACTACCTCGCGGAGTTCGGCGCCAAGGGGCAGAGCGAGGTCTACGCAAAGTCGTCGCTCGATCTCGCCATGAAGGACGCGTTCCGCAAGATGCGGCGCTTCCTGATGAACGTCAAAGGCCTCAGCGAGGACGAGGCGATCGCGCTGATGTCGGCCGCCGTCGATTTCGGCGTCACGCAAGTCGTCGACGGCAATTGGGGCGTGCACGCCATCCTCAGCAAGCGCCTGTTCCAGGACGCACCTTAACAAGGACATTCTCGGTGAAATTCCACATGATTAGCGGCGGCCCGAAGCCGGTCGCACCCTTCAGCCACGCCGTGGAGACCGACGGCTTCGTCTTCGTCACCGGCCAGATGCCGGACACGCCGCAAGCGCCGGGCGTACTGCCCGACGGCATCGTCGCGCAGACCCGCGCGGTGATGGAGAACTTGAAGATTGTTTTGGCGGGGCTCGATCTCGGCTTCGATCACGTCGTGATGACACGGATCTATCTGACGCGCTTCAAGGAAGATTATGCGGCGATGAACGAGACCTATCGCACGTACTTTCCGACGGACCGCCTTCCAGCCCGCACCTGCGTTGGTGTCACTGGCTTGGCGTACGACGCCTTGATCGAGATCGATCTGGTCTGCCGGCGGCCGTAAGAGCAGCGTAGGGCGTTAGCGAAGCTTAATCCGCGCCATCCTCGCCGCGGAGGTGAATGCTGCGGATGACTCTTCGGCCAATCCGCCCTACGTCCTCCTACGGCGCCTGCGTTCCAACTTCGCGCGAACTTTCCCTAAAATTGCAACCCGCGCGTGCAGGAAGTCTTGATCGGCGGTGATCTAGAGGTGATGGCCCGCATTTGAACGCGGCCCCGGGCGACAGCGACCAATCCCTGGAGTGCACAAGGATCAGTGGAACGTGATCGTACCCTCTCTTCCTAAAGCACTAAAATGGTGCTTTGGTGCTTTCCATGAGCCAGTCGCCCCGAAACGCGCCGTCTGCGCTGCGTTACAGGCTTGCCCCTGACCCGGCCGCCAAGGCCGCCTTGGAGGCGACGTTTGAGGCCTATGACCGCATGATGGAGATCCTCGATGAGGTCGCGCGGAGCCACAATGTCGGCTCTAACGTCGTGCTGCTCCATGCCCACGCCTATGAGCCGATCCGCAAGGCAACGGCGCTGCCGTCGCGCCTGGTGACGCTGGGCCTGCGCGACCGCGCCGAATACCGCGCGGCGCAGGGCCGTCGTCTACCGCTCGACGACAAGCTCGCCAAGATCAAGGGCCCGGCCACCATTTCGATTGCGACCGTGCAAGGGCGCTTCAGCGTGCCCTTCGATTACGCCGGCTACGCCGAGGGCTGGGGGCAAAGCGTGCCCGCACGCCTCATCCGCACCGACGATGGCTTCGAAGTTCACTACGGCGTCACGCCGAACACTCTGCCAGAGGAGGAGAACGCTATGGATACCATCGCTGCCGCCCCCGACAATTTCCTGTCCCGGGTCGGACGTCTGATCGCCGGCATCGCCTATGACGCGATCGAGCAGGCGGAGGGCAAGAACAAGCTGAAAGTGGTCGGCCAGGCCATCCGCGAGATCGAGCACGCCGAGAGCGAGGCGCGTGATGCGCTCGCCGCTGCGCGTGCCGAGGAATACCGCCTCAACGCGCGCCGCACCGAGATCGAGCGCGAGATGGCCGATCTCGCGACCAAGATCGAAGGGGCGATCACCGACGGGCGCGATGACCTCGCCCGCGCCGGCATCGCGCGGCAGATGGATCTGGAGGCGCAATTCGAGGTGCTCTCCCGTGCCATCGACGAGAACAACGAGAAGATCGAGCAATGCGTCACCTCGCTGCGTGCGGTGCTGTCAGCGCTCCAGGATGCCGAGCAACGCCGCGCCGATCTCGAAAAGAGCGAGGCTGCCGCAAGCCATCAGGCCTCGACGTCGTCCCGCAAGCGGGGCGGCAGCTCCGCGGCCGCGAAGGCGCTGCGCGCGGGCAGGGCCGTGGCGCGGGCCACCGGGGTGCCACCCGGAATCCCATATTCGAGCGACATCGACGAGCTCAGCGCGCTTCATCGCGACAAGGAAATTGCGGCGAGGCTGGCGCGGCTGAAGTCGCGCTCCTGAGTGCCGTGTCATGAGCGCCCTGCTCGAACACGTCATGATGCCGGAGGTGCGGCCGTTCGCAATCGCGGCGGCCATGATCCTCATCGTCGGCTCGATCGAGGTGGTCTCGATGCTGGTCGGGGCCTCCTTGAGCGAGATGCTCGGCACCAACATCGATTTCGGTCATCCCAGCGACAATGGCGTCATCAACGCCATCTCATGGATCAATGTCGGCGGCGTGCCGCTCCTGATCTTCCTGCTGCTGTTGCTCGGCGCCTTCTCGATCAGCGGCTTCCTGATCCAGGACGTCGCGCGGATGGTGGCGGGGCCCTTGCCAGCGACGGCCGCCTCGATCGGGGCCTTGGTGGTGTCGGTTCCCCTGGTCCGCGCCGCCAGCCGGGCCATCGCGCGGGTCATCCCGAAGGACGAAAGCTACGCCGTCGGCCTTGGGGATCTCGTTGGCCGCATCGGCGAGGTCGTCATCGGACCGCTCGACCAGGGGCCGCCCGGCAAGGTCAGCGTCGCCGACATCCACGGCAACCGCCATTTCGTCTGGGCGGTCGCCGCTCCGTCATCTTCGCCCCTGCCGCAGGGAACCATGGTCCTGCTGGTCGATCGCGACGGCACCCGCTTCGTCGCGGTGAAGGCCGACGATGAACTCAAACCGTCCAAGCCCACTCTAAGCAGCTAGCAAGCCATTATCGGAGAAAGTCATGTTCGACATCGCAGTCCCGGCCATGATCGGCGTCGCGCTGATCGTCGTTCTCGGGATCGTCTTCACCATCCTCTACAAGCGCGCCACGCGAGACGAGGCCTTCGTGCGCACCGGCCTCGGCGGCAAGAAGGTCGTGCTCGACGGCGGCGCCATGATCCTGCCGATCTTCCACTCCTATGCCAGCGTCAATCTGAAGACCTTGCGCCTCACCGTCGAGCGCAAGGAGCGGGAATCCCTGATCACCAAGGACCGCCTGCGCGTCGACATCGTCGCCGAGTTCTACGTCCGCGTCCGCCCGGACGAGGAAAGCATTGCGCTGGCCAGCCAGACGCTGGGCGCGCTGACCAACGACGCCGAGGCGCTGCGCAACCAGGTCGAAGCAAAGTTCGTCGACGGCCTGCGCTCCGTCGCTGCGACCATGACCATCCTCGAGCTTCAGGAGAAACGTTCGGACTTCGTCAAGCACGTCCAGTCCACGGTCGAGTCCGACGTGAAATCGAACGGCCTCGAGCTGGAGTCGGTGTCGCTCACCAAGCTCGACCAGACCGACGTCAAATTCTTCAATCCGGAAAACTTCTTCGACGCCGAAGGTCTCACCCAACTGAAGACGGTCACTGAGACCCGCCGCCGCGACCGCAACTCGATCGTGCGCGACAATGAAGTGGCGATAGCGCAAAAGGATCTCGAGGCGCGGCAGCAGACGCTGACCATCGAACGCACCAAGAAGGAAGCTGAGCTGTCGCAGGAGCGCGACATCGCCAACAAGACCGCGAGCACGCGGGCCGAGGTCGCGACCGCCACGCAAACAGCGCGCCTGACCGAGGAGAACGCCCGTATCGATACCGACCGGGCCGTCGCCGAGAAGGAGGCGGGCGCCAAGCAAGTGAAGGAAACGGCCGTCATCGAGTCCGATCTGGCGATCAACAAGCGCAAGACCGACGCGCAGCGCGAGATCCAGATCGCCACGCAGGAGAACGAGATCCAGATCGCCTCCAAGAGCAAGCAGACCTCGGAGGCCGTTGCCGAAGCCAAGGCGGCCGAAGCGCTCGCCGTTTCCGCGGAGGAAAAGGTCGTCACCGCGCGCGCCGTCGAGGTCGCCGACCGTGCCCGTCTCACGCAGGTGCTGGCCGCGCGCACCGAGGCCGAACGCAAATCGACCGAAGTGATCGTGGCGGCCGAAGCCGAGAAGAAGGCAGCGCTCGATCGCGCCGAGGCCACCAAGACGCTGGCGACGGCGGAAGCCGAGTCCAACAAGATCAAGGCGGTCGGCGTCAGGAACATCGGCGAGGCCGAGGCCGCCATCATCACGCTCAAGAACGAGGCGCAGAACAAGCTCGGCGCCAACGTGATCGACTTCGAGCTCGCCAAGAAGCGGATCGAGACGATGCCGTCGGCGCTGGCCGAGATGGTCAAGCCGATCGCCAACCTCAAGGACGTCCGTATCCTGCACACCGGCGGTGCGTTCGGCGGCAACGGCGCCGGTGGAGGCAATGTCGGCTTCGGCGAAGGGCTCGCCGGCGAGCTGCTCAAGGTGCACGCGCTGCGTCCGATGATCGACGAGATCCTGCGCCAGAGCGGCTTTGCGCCGGGCGATGATCCCGTGAAGGCGCTGGTCGGCGCCGTGACCGGCAAGAGCAACGGCGCCGCGGTGCCGGCGCCTGCGGAGAAGACAAACTCTGCCGACCTATGAATGCCGGTTCATTGCTGCGGAGAATTCGAAACGATAAAAAGGCTGGGCGCGTCTCGCGTCGCGCAAGCGTCCTGGAGTGCCGGTCGATCGTGTCCTGAACCCATCGATCGCGCTCCGGACGTGTCTTGAGGCAACGCTTTTCGTTGCCGTGGCGCCTGCGCCGGTCGACGCGGGGCGCCGAGGCCTGTTTCGATCGGAGGATTTTCACATGAAATATTTTCTGTCCGGATTGATCGCGGTCGGTCTTTCGATCGCCGCCATGCCATCGTTCGCAGCCGACGCACGCAACGTCACGGTCGTCAACGAGACCGGCTATGCCATCAAATTCCTCGGCTTCAACGCACCGGACGATGGCCTGGACGAATGGGATAACGAGCTCGACAAGGTCTTGCAGAACCAGACCAGCACCTATGTCGAGTTCGACGAGGACGACGAGGGATGTGTCTGGAACATCCGCGTCGACTGGCAGAACTACGACGAGTCCGTGCTGTGGAAGAACGTCAACCTGTGCAAGATGACCGCGCTTCGGCTGCGCTACGATCCCGGCACCAAGACGACCTCGTTCCTCGCGGAATAGCGGCCGGCCAATATTGCCCGGAGACGATGGCCCGGAGGAGGGGCCGCTCAGGCCCTTCCTCAAGTACGTTCGGATGGTGACGAATTCGTCCTTTGCAAGCGCAAGCGGCTTTGTTATACGCAGCCCCGCGCGAACGAATGGTTCGCCTTTTCCTCGGTAGCTCAGCGGTAGAGCATCCGACTGTTAATCGGATGGTCGCTGGTTCGAATCCAGCCCGGGGAGCCAAATCTTGCCGCAAATTCAATGATTTATGGTCGCACCCTCATGTGGCGCGAGACGTCGTTGCATTGCTTTCTGAGCAGCGCCTTTACGAAGGCCGCCCGGAATCATCTTCAAGAGGATGTGTGCACGGGCGCCGTCGGGCCATGAGGGCGGCGCCAAATCGACTCAATTGAAATCGAGGCTTGGGGTTGCCGGATCTTTACGGAGCTGATTCCCATGCGAGACATCCAGGTCGACCGTTCGCACATGGCCCCTTCGATTCTCCCGGCTGACGTTCCCGCACTGAGCGACGACGAATGCCTCGCCTGTCTGGCCCGTGCGGTCGAGACGCCCGATTCGGCAAGGCTGGATGAGGTCGCCGCTCTGATCGGCCGCCTCGCGGTGGCGATCGAATAATCCTTCCGGTCCCTGAAGCGGTAAGATGCGGAAGCCTTAGCCCGCAGGCGAACGGCCGTGTTGCGTTTTGGCCGTGCATGCTCCAAAGATGCCGCGAATTTCGTCCGCGGCTTCGTCCGCATTGCAGGGTCCGCAAATGTCCGGTTTCTCGACCGCGCGCCTCAAAATGGTCGATGGCCAGGTGCGCACCAATGACGTCACCGACCGTCGTGTTCTCGATGCCATGCTCACGGTTCCGCGCGAGGCCTTCGTGCCGGCCGGCAGGCAGGCGCTGGCTTATCTGGACCTCGACCTCGACGTGAGCGAGGGCACCGCCAAGCGCTTCCTGATCAAGCCGCAACTGACCGGCAAGCTGTTGCAGGCCGCCGAAATCGGCGAGGGCGACAACGTGCTGGTGGTCGGCTGCGCCACGGGATACCTCGCCGCGCTGGCAGCCAGGCTGGCGCGCCAGGTCACCGCAACGGAATGCGATTCGGCTCTGGTCGCGAAGGCCAGGGATGCCTTCGCGTCCCTGGGGCTTGCCAACGTCACCTGCAAGGCTGCTGCCTGCACCGAGGGCGATCCTGCCGGCGCTCCCTATGACGTGATCATCCTCAATGGCGCTGCCGAGGTGAAGCCGGAGGCGTTGCTCGAGCAGCTGAAAGAGGGCGGGCGTCTGGTGGGGGTCTCAGCCGAATCCAAGCCGCCGCGGGCCATGATCATGACCCGTACCCACGGTGAGTTCGGCCATCGAACCTTGTTCGATGCCGCAGCCCCGGTCCTTCCCGGGCTCGAACGAGCGGCCGCCTTCGTCTTCTGATGGCCCAATTCCCGTTAAAATCCCGTTCTGAATCAGAAGTGTGGCCGGGATGCTGCACGTGAAGAGTTTCCACCGAGAACTACGCTGAGGTAGTTCCGTCGCGCCAATCCGCATCCTATGTTGCGGCGGGGCAACGACTCCACTCGGTAGACGGTAACCCAACTCGCGGGCACGAGTTGGGCGTTAGAATGAACGGAATTTTTGGGATGCATGGGGTGAAGCTCTTCACCGGAGCTGCGGTTTCGGTCCTGCTGCTCGCGCTTGCCGGGCCGACGCCTGCCTTGGCGGACACGATCGAGGCGGCACTGGTGCGCGCCTATCAGAACAATCCGCAACTCAACGCACAGCGTGCCCAGGTGCGATCGACCGACGAGAACGTGCCTCAGGCCTTGTCGGGTTATCGCCCCAAGGTCAATCTGACCGTCACCAGCGGCAATAGTTATCAGGATATCCAAACGCAGCAGAAGGGTGCGATTGTCACGACTGACCTTCAGCCCAACAGCGCCAGCCTGACCGTCAACCAGACGCTCTACAACGGCAATCAGACCGCCAACAGGACACGGACGGCGGAGAGCCAGGTATCTGGCTCGCGCGAAGCGCTGCGCAGCCTGGATCAGAGCGTCCTGCTGAGTGCCGCCACGACCTACATGGACTACCTGCGCGACGCGGCAACCCTCGAAGTCCAGCGCAGTAACGTGCGGGTGCTGGAGCAAACGCTGAAGCAGACCCGCGACCGCTTCAATGTCGGCGAAGTGACGCGCACTGACGTTGCGCAATCGGAAGCGCAGCTGGCTGCCGGCAAGACTCAGGCCCTGACTGCCGAAGCGAATCTCAACACGACCCGTGCCGCCTTCCGTCGCGTCATCGGCAACGAGCCGTCGAACCTCGCTCCAGGCTCGCCGGTCGACCGATTCCTTCCCGCGACGCTCGCCGCGGCAGTCGAGCTCGGCTTGGTCGAGCATCCCGACGTCACGTCCACGATGTACGGCGTCGATGTCAATTTCCTGCAGGTCAAGGTCGCCGAGGGCGCGCTGCTGCCGACGGTCTCGGTCCAGGCGACCGTCAGCACGGCCTACCAGCAGACCTTTAGTGTCTTCCGGACAAACACCGCGTCCGCCATAGCGACTGCCTCCGTGCCGATCTTCCAAGGCGGCGCAGAATATTCACTGATCCGCCAGTCCAAGGAAAACCTCGCGCAGCAGCGCCTCAACCTCGAAAAGATCCGCGATCAGGTTCGGGCGAACGTCGTGCAGTTCTGGGGTTCGTTGCAGGCCGGCAAGGCGCAGGTGCAGTCGGCGCAGGCACAGGTGACGGCATCCGAGATCGCGCTGAACGGCGTGCGTGAGGAGGCCAAGGCCGGTCAGCGCACCACGCTCGACGTGCTCAATGCGCAACAGGCGCTGGTCAATGCGCGCGTTGCGCTGGTGACCGCACAGCACGACCGCGTCGTCGCATCCTACAACGTTCTCGCCGCGGTCGGCCGTCTGGCGCCGCAGGTGCTCGGCCTTGCGACCACGGTTTACGATCCCAGCGTTCACTACCATCAGGTCCGCGACAGCTGGATCGGCGTGCGCACGCCCGACGGGCGCTGATTCCCGTAGGTACCCGGTTGGCCTCGCGAATAGCCGAGGCCGACCGGTGCTTTGCTTGCAATCGTCAAAATCCCTGACATAGCCTTGCCAAGATGATGCGAGTCGATTCGCCTCGCATTGATGCCGTGTGCGTAAAGCTTGAGTGCCGGGGGCAGGGGCGCACCGCCGCACGTTGAGCCGTGATCTGGGGACAAGTCGGGCTGCCGCGACGAAAATGTCGGGCCACTCGTTGCGGAACCGGCCAATCCCGCCCTGCTTGGTGTAAAACAACGCATGCGAGGGCGTTGATGATGTGGAGTCGGAGATGACGCAGCCTGCAAAGGTCACAGAACCCTCGATGGAGGAGATTCTGGCCTCGATCCGGCGCATCATTGCCGACGATGAGGCCAAGCCGCCGCCGGCCGAAGCCGCCAAGCCCGAGAAAGCTGCAGCCCCCGCCGCGCCACCAAAGCCGCAGGCGATGACCGATATTCCGCCATCCAAGGTCGCACCGGCCAAGCCGGCCGCCGAGAAGCCCGCGCCGGCCCCGGCCGCCAAGCCGGCTCCGCCGCCCGCACCTGCGGCGGATGCATCGCCGAACAGCCAGGACGACATCGACGCGCTGCTGGCGGGGCTCGATGCGGCCACGCCTGCGCCCGAGGTCCGCGCGCCTGAGCCCGAGCCCGAGCCGGAGCCTGAACCCGACGTGCTCGAATTGACCGACGACATGGCGATGGATCCCACGCCGCCTCCGCCGCCGCCGAGCTTCCGCAAGGTCGAGCCGCGCGACGATCTCGAATTCGCCGAAGCCCCGCCGCCGCGTCCGACGCCGCCACCGTCTTACGCGCCGGTCGATTTCGATGCCCCGCCGCTGCCGCCGCAGCAGCCGATGCTGGCGCAATCGACGGTCTCGGCCGTCGAATCCGCGTTCAACTCCCTGGCCCATACGGTGCTCAGCAGCAACGCTCGGACGCTGGAGGATCTGGTCAAGGAGATGCTGCGTCCGATGCTGAAATCCTGGCTCGACGACAATTTGCCGGCCATGGTGGAGCGCATCGTGAAGGCCGAAATCGAGCGGGTTTCGCGCGGCGGCCGCTGACCCGCCCCTGCGGCCCCGATAAAGCCCTGCTCCTGCGGCATATTCGGCCTGCGGACCGGGCCGGAAAGCCGTTGCCGCTGAGCTTCCCGTTGACTTGACCCGCACACGCGGCTTTCTAGCGCCCATGATCGAGAAAAATTACCAGCCCGCCGATATCGAAGCCCGCATGTCCGTGGTGTGGGAGGACAGCCTTGCCTTCAAGGCCGGCCGTCCCGACCGCCGCGACGCCGTGCCCTTTACCATCGTGATCCCGCCGCCGAACGTGACGGGCTCGCTGCATATGGGGCACGCCCTCAACAACACGCTCCAGGACATCCTGTGCCGGTTCGAGCGCATGCGCGGCCGCGACGTGCTGTGGCAGCCCGGCACCGACCATGCCGGCATCGCCACCCAGATGGTGGTCGAGCGGCAGCTGATGGAACGCCAGCAGCCCGGCCGCCGCGAGATGGGCCGTGAGAAATTCCTGGAGCGGGTCTGGCAGTGGAAGGCCGAGAGCGGCGACACCATCATCAACCAGCTCAAGCGCCTCGGCGCCTCCTGCGACTGGTCGCGCGAGCGCTTCACCATGGACGAGGGCCTGTCGAAGGCCGTCGTCAAGGTGTTCGTCGAGCTGCATCGCGATGGGCTGATCTACAAGGACAAGCGGCTGGTGAACTGGGACACCAAGCTGCTCACCGCGATCTCCGATCTCGAGGTGCAACAGACCGAGGTGAAGGGTCACCTCTGGTATCTGCGCTATCCGATCGAGGGCAAGATTTTCAGCCCCGAGGATCCCTCGAGCTTCATCGTCGTCGCCACCACGCGCCCCGAGACCATGCTCGGCGATACCGGCGTTGCCGTGCATCCGGAGGACGAGCGCTATCAGAAGCTCGTCGGCAAAAACGTGATCCTGCCGCTGGTCGGCCGCAAGATCAAAATCGTCGCCGACGACTATTCCGATCCTGAGAAGGGATCGGGCGCGGTGAAGGTGACGCCGGCGCACGACTTCAACGATTTCGAGGTCGGCAACCGCCACGGCCTCGCCCGCATCAGCGTGATCGACAGGGAAGGTTGTCTCGATCTCGTCGACAACGAGGACTATCTGCGCGACCTGCCTGAGGGCGCCGCGCAATTCGCCGAGGAATTCCACAAGGTCGACCGCTTTGTCGCGCGCAAGCGCATCGTCGAGCGGCTGGAATCGTTCGGCTTCGTCGAGCGGATCGAGCCGCACACCCACATGGTGCCGCATGGCGACCGCTCCGGTACGGTGATCGAGCCCTACCTGACCGACCAATGGTACGTCGACGCCAAGACGCTGGCAAAACCAGCGATCGCGGCGGTGCGTTCGGGCGAGACGTCGTTCGTGCCGAAAAACTGGGAAAAGACCTATTTCGACTGGATGGAGAACATCCAGCCCTGGTGCATCTCGCGCCAGCTGTGGTGGGGCCACCAGATCCCGGCCTGGTACGGGCCGGACGGCAAGGCGTTCGTCGCCGAGACCGAGGAGGAGGCGATCAGCCACGCGCTCGGCTATTACGTCGAGCAGGAGGTCATCACGGCCGAGCAGGGCCGCGAGATGGCGCTCGACCGCAACAAGCGCGAAGGCTTCATCACGCGCGACGAGGACGTGCTCGACACCTGGTTCTCCTCGGCGCTGTGGCCATTCTCGACGCTCGGCTGGCCCGACGACACGCCGGAGGTGCAGCGCTATTATCCGACCAACGCGCTGGTGACCGGCTTCGACATCATCTTCTTCTGGGTCGCCCGCATGATGATGATGGGCCTGCACTTCATGAAGGAGGTGCCGTTCTCGACCGTCTACATCCACGCCCTCGTCCGCGACGAGAAGGGCGCCAAGATGTCGAAGTCGAAGGGCAACGTCATCGATCCGCTCAACCTGATCGACGAATATGGCGCGGACGCGCTGCGCTTCACGCTGGCCGCGATGGCCGCGCAGGGCCGCGACATCAAGCTCGCCACCAGCCGCGTCGAGGGCTACCGCAATTTCGCGACCAAGCTCTGGAACGCCTCCCGCTTCGCCGAGATGAACAACTGCGCCGTGCCCGACGGTTTCGAGCCGGCGAAGGCGACGGGAACGCTGAACCGCTGGATCGCGCATGAATGTGCGCACACCACGCGCGAGGTGACCGAGGCGATCGAGGCCTATCGCTTCAACGATGCGGCGGGCAGCATCTACCGCTTCGTCTGGAACGTCTATTGCGACTGGTATGTCGAGCTCGCCAAGCCCGTGCTGCTCGGCCCGGACAGCCCGGCCAAGGACGAGACCCGCGCCATGGTCGCCTGGGCGCGCGACGAGATCCTCAAGCTGCTGCACCCCTTCATGCCCTTCATCACCGAAGAGCTTTGGGAGGTGACAGCCAAGCGCGACGGGCTCCTTGCGCTGGCTCCGTGGCCGCTGAAGCCGGCCGAGCCGACGCCGGAACAGCTGGCGATGCTCGCCGCGGCGGCCGGGCCGACCGATCCGCTGGTGTCTCCGATGCTGGTCATGCCGATCTTCGACCACGCGGACTTCAGCGATCCCAAGGCGGAGGCCGAGATCGGCTGGGTGATCGACCTCGTCACGCAGATCCGCTCGGTGCGCGCCGAGATGAACATCCCGCCGGCGACGCTCACGGCGCTGGTGCTTGCGGGCGCCTCGGCCGAGACCCGCGAGCGCGCGCCGCGCTGGACCGACGTCATCAAGCGCATGGCCCGCCTGTCCGACATCTCCTTCGCCGACAGCGCGCCCGACGGCGCGGTGCAGTTGCTGGTGCGCGGCGAGGTGGCCGCACTGCCGCTCAAGGGCGTGATCGACGTCGCCGCCGAGCGGTCGCGTCTCGACAAGGAAATCGGCAAGGCCGATGCCGACATCAAGCGCGCCGAATCGAAGCTGGCGAACGAGAAATTCGTCGCCAACGCGGCGGAAGAGGTCGTCGAGGAGGAGCGCGAGAAGCGCGAGGCCGCGCTCGCGCGCAAGGCCAAGCTGCTGGAGGCACTGGAGCGTCTGAAGCAGGCGTCCTAGCCTCGGTGTCATTCCGGGGCGGCTCAGAGAGCCGAACCCGGAATCTCGAGATTCCGGGTTCGATGCTGCGCATCGCCCCGGAGTGACAGTCATTTCGGAAACGGCTTGCTCAAAAACTTCGAGCCCCTGACGCCATAGCGCCAGGGCAGCTCGACGGCCTTGGTGATGCCGATCCGGATGCCGGTTGCGACCTCGACGTCCCCGGTCCGCGCATGCAGTGCGAACGGCGGCCGGTCGAGCGGCAGGGTGTTGTGCGCGATGGTGATGCCGAGCGCCTCGGTCAACTTGCCCGGACCCGAGCACAGCGCGTGCAGATCCTGGAGATGACGGCGGCGGCGCATCGTGGCCAGGCCATGGGTCGGTTCCAGCGCGCGGATCAGTACGGCGCTGGCCGAGCCTGCCTCCTCGCAGACGAAGTTCACGCACCAGTGGATGCCGTAGGAGCGGTAGACATAGGCATAGCCGGGCGGGCCGAACATCACCTGGTTCCGCGGCGTCGGACCGTTGTAGGAGTGCGCCGCCGGCTCGGTATGATGATAGGCCTCGACCTCCACGATGATCCCGCCGACGCCGTCGACCAGCAGGGTCGCCCCGATCAGGTCGTGGGCGACCTCGCGGACGTCGCGCGCGAAAAAGCCACGCTTCAGGGCCTTGCCAAGCCGGGGTGTGGAAGGTTTCGAGACTGGAGCCATTCGAGGTGAGAATCGCCTGAGAACAGAGCAGGATATTGCCCATATCTGCCATGTTCCCTGAAGCCGTGCGAGCCGGGTTGCGATGCCGGGCCAGACCGACTAGGTAGGACCTGAACAGACCGGACGGACCATGGTCGTTATTGTCGATACCATCTCGAACCCGCTGCGCCCGCGCCACCCCGAAAAGGTGAATCGCCCTGACTCCGCTTCGCCGCCGAAGCCGGACTGGATTCGCGTGCGCGCGCCCAACACCCGCGGCTATGCCGACACCCGCAACATCGTGCGGTCGAACGGCCTGCATACGGTGTGCGAGGAGGCGGGCTGTCCGAATATCGGCGAGTGCTGGGACAAGAAGCACGCCACCTTCATGATCATGGGTGACACCTGCACCCGGGCCTGCGCCTTCTGCAACGTCAAGACCGGCCTGCCCAACGCGCTGGATGCGGCCGAGCCTGCGAATGTCGCCGAGGCCGTAGCCAAGCTCGGCCTTGCCCACGTCGTCATCACCTCGGTCGACCGCGACGATCTCACCGACGGCGGCGCCGAGCATTTTGCAAAGACCATCCGCGCCATCCGGGCCGCGTGTCCCTCGACCACGATCGAGATCCTGACGCCGGACTTCCTGCGCAAGGAGGGGGCGCTCGAGGTCGTCGTTGCCGCCAAGCCCGACGTGTTCAACCACAATCTCGAGACCGTGCCGTCGCGCTATCTGACAGTGCGGCCCGGCGCGCGCTACTTCCACTCGATCCGGCTGCTGCAGCGGGTCAAGGAGCTCGATCCCACCATCTTCACCAAGTCCGGCATCATGGTCGGCCTCGGCGAGGAGCGCCACGAGGTGCAGCAGGTGATGGACGATCTGCGCTCCGCCGACGTCGATTTCCTGACCATCGGGCAATATCTGCAGCCGACCCGCAAGCACCACGCGGTGATGCGCTACGTGCCGCCGGACGAGTTTTCGTCCTACGAGAAGATTGCCTACACCAAGGGCTTCCTGATGGTGTCGGCGAGCCCGTTGACCCGCTCGTCGCATCATGCCGGCGAGGATTTTGCGAGACTGAAGGCCGCGCGGGCAGCTAGCGCCCGCTGAATCGCCATGCCCAAATTTTCGAGCAAGCGCCGTGTCAATCACAGCGCCTCCGAGATGTTCGATCTGGTCGCCGACGTCGAGCGCTACCCGGAATTCGTGCCGCTCTGCAGCGCGCTCAAGGTGCGGCAGCGGATGGCGAAGCCCGACGGAACCGAGGTGCTGGTCGCCGACATGACGGTGTCGTTCAAGCTGGTCAGGGAATCCTTCACCAGCCGCGTGACGCTCGACCGCGCCAATCTGAAGATCTTGGTCGAATATCTGCAAGGCCCGTTCAGCAACCTCGAAAACCGCTGGACGTTCGAGCCCAAAGGTGAGGGCGTCTGCGACGTCGGTTTCTTCCTCGCCTATGAATTCAAGAGCCGCATGCTGGCGATGCTGATGGGCTCGATGTTCGATGCCGCATTCGCGCGGTTCTCGGCCGCGTTCGAGAAGCGGGCGGATGTGATCTACGGCCGGCCGAAGCTGGCGCAGACGTAGGTAACTCTCGTGTCCCGGACGCGCTGCAACGCCCTTCGCGTTGCTGCGCAGAGCCGGGACCCACGCCGCACGAGCGTCTCGGAGAGATGGGCCCCGGCTCTGCAGCGCACCGCTGAAGCAGCGCTGCGCTTCGTCCGGGGCACGGGACCTTCCTCAATCCACCGCCTTCACCACGTCCGGAGGCTGCGAGGCGTAATACGCCGCGGCCGCCTCGATCTCCTGCGCCGTCATCGCGCGCGCGATGTTGCGCATCTGCTGGCTGATGTCGTTGCGGCGCTCACTGGTCGCGAAGGCCTGGAGCTGCGCCTTCATGTAGGCTTCCGACTGTCCTTCCAGCCACGGGCTGCCGGTCTTGTTGTCGAGGCTGCCATGGCAGGCGCCGCAGGGCGCGATGCCGCGCATCGGCGCGCCGTAGATGACGATGTTGGGTTTCGGCAGTCGTGGCGTCGGGTGATAGGCGGGCAGCCGCGGCAGGTAGGCGTAATAGTTGGAGAGATCGGCGATCTCCTGGTCGGTCAGGTTGACCGCGAACGGCGACATCACGGCATTGCTGCGCGCGCCCGAGCGGAAATCGTGAAGCTGCTTGTAGATCACGGCGGCATACTGACCGGCGAGATTGGGCGAGTCCGCGCGGCTGACGCCGGTCGGGCCGTGGCAGATCGCGCAGCGCTGCGCCAGCGTGGCGCCGCGGCCGATCGCCTCCTGGCTCGGGCGCGACAGCGTGTTCGAGGTCAGCACGACCTCGGACAAGCGCTTTGCCTGTTGGGGCGCCGTGACATCAGGCGCGCGCTGCGTCACGCCGGCGGCAGAGCAGATCGCGTCCCAGACATTGGCGAACTGAACCCAGGGCTGCGCGAAGGGCAGCACGATGAAGCCGGCAATCGCCGTCACGATCAGGATCGCGGCGGTGATGCCGACGCCAGTCCTGAAATGAGTGTTGCGGAGGGTGAACAGGTCGCGCGTGCTCATCACTGCGCTCCCACATAGACGGCCGGCACCGAGGTGCCCGAGCTCAGCGCCAGGTTCAGGATCGGATAGCCGTAATTGGTCAGCGTGAGGCCGATCATCAGCGCCACCCACAGCGCATGGGTGTTGAGCGCGACGGGCACCGTCTTCGGCTGATGCACGGCCAGCGCGAAGCGATAGGGCCCGGCGTCAATTTGAGGTGCGCGCATGCCACGCGCCAGGATGACAATGAACATGATGCCCGACGCCAGCAGGATGAAGCCGCCGATCGCAGACAGGATGACGGAGAGCGCCTGCGGCGCGATGGCGGGATCGCCGAAATCGAAATAGGCCATGCGGCGCGGCATGCCCAAGATGCCGACCCAGTGCCACGGGAAGGTGGTGACGATCATGCCGACGAACCACAGCCAGAGCTGGGTGCGGATCAGCCTGACATCGATCAGCTCGCGTCCCGTCAGGTGCGGCCACAGATCGTAGGCGATCGCGAAATACATGATCACGATGGCGCCGCCGAAGATCAGGTGGAAATGGCCGGTGATCCACTGCGTGTTGTGGATGGAGGCATCGAGCTGGTAGCTCATGTTGATGAGGCCGCCGGCGCCGCCGAAGCCGAGCATGACGAACGAGAACGCCAGCGCCAGCATCATCGGATTGTCCCAGGGCAGGGCCCTGATCCAGCCGAACATGCCGCGGCCGCCGCGCAGGCGCGCCGCGATCTCGACCGAGGCGCAGATCGTGAACACGGTCAGCAGCGTCGGCAGCGCCACCAGCGCCGTGAAGGCCGAATGGATGAACTTGAAGCCGGCCCCTACTTGCGGATCGGCAAAGGTGTGGTGCATGCCGATCGGCATCGCCACCACCAGGAACAGGATGAAGGAAATCCGCGCCATGCTGTCGGAATAGATCCGGCCGCCGATCGCGCGCGGCACGATGGTGTAATAGGCGATGTAGGTCGGCATCAGCCAGAAATAGACGATGGCGTGCAGCGTCCACGAGAAGAACACCCGGGCGAGGCCCGCATCGATGGTGTTTTTCAGGCCTGCGGCGACCGGGATGATCTGGAGCAGCAGCTCGAGCGCGGCACCGACCGCGGTCCAGGCCCACAAATAGGAGCCCGCGACATTGGCGAACATCGCCAGCGGCACCGGCGCCCCGGGATTGGCCTTGCGCCAGACGCGCAAGTTCACCGACATCAGCGCGACCCAGATCCACGAGCCGACCACGACCAGCACGACGCCGAGATAGTAGAAGACGTTGCCGATCAGCGGCGGGTAAAACGTGTAGAGCACCGAGGCGCGGCCGAGCGCGATCGGGATCACCGCCATGATGCTGCCCGCGACGATCAGCCAGAATCCGGCCCAGGCCCAGCGCACGCCGACCAGGCGTTGCTGCAGCGCGGATTCGCTGATGGCATAGCCAAAACCCATCGCGACCAGCGTCGGGAACACGTAGCCCATCACCGTGCCGTGCGCGGTCAGGGAGCGGTAATAGAGCTCGGGATTGGACAGCCAGGTGCCGATCGGACTGCGGATGAACATCTGCCAGGCGCCGAGCGTCAGCGCGACGCCGAACACGGCGAAGGCCAGCCAGAAATGGGCGAGGATGAGCTTCCTATTGACCAACACAGCTCAGCCTCCCGCCGCCCTTCGCGCGGTTTGCAAACTCGGTCTTGTCGATCACCTTGACCTTGCCCCACATGCCCTCGTGACCGAAGGAGCAGAACTCCTGGCAAGGCATCAGATAGTCGCCCGTTTTCGTAAAGCGCATCAGCTGCTCGGAGATGTAGCCGGGCACCAGCATGGTGTTGACGTTGGTGGCCTGGATCAGGATGCCATGCACGACGTCGGCGCTGGTGGCCCGCAGCGTGATCGGCGTGTCCGCGGGCACCAGGATGCAGGCCGGTGTAAAGGAATATTGCTGGCCGATTGCGCGCACGGTGACGGTGCCGTTGGCCTCGAGCACGCTGCCGAGATTGCTCTCGACGAACTCGCCCGAGAGATGAATGCGCGACGGGTCGATGGTCTCGACGCGCGGCTGCGGCATGGTCGCGCGATGGATGCCGGCGAAGGCCGCGAGCCCCGCCATCATCACGACGATGATCACGGCGATGGTAGCCCAGCGCCGCTCGACCCGGGCCGCGACCTCGGCGCTGGCGTGATGCGTTTCCTCCGCGCTCATTGCAGCGATCCGCGCGGCAGGAACACGAACAGATAGAAGGCGAACCACATCGCGACCACGCAGGCGGTGGCGATGCCGGCGAGCACGATCGCGCCGGACGGGCCCTGCGCGACGACCTCCTCGACGGCCTGGTCGGCGGCGGCTGGGCTGGTCGGCGGATCGGAGTTGAACATGCGGCCTCTCAGTTCAGCGGTGCGGAGCGCAGCTCGTTGGCCTCGCGCGCCGAGACCGGTGTGCCGCGATTGCCCCATGCGGTGCGGATGTAGGAGACGACGGCGGCGATCTCGTTGTCGGAGAGCAGACCGGCGAACGGCGGCATGCCGTAGGGCATCGGATTGCCCTTGGTGCCCGGCGGATAGCCGCCATTGAGCACCATGCGGATCGGATTGACCGCGGACTGCATCTCGATCGACTGGTTGTTGGCGAGCGGCGGCCAGTGCGGCGGCTTGCCTTCGCCCTGCGTGCCGTGACAGCTCGCGCAATGCTTGTCGTAGACGGTCTTGCCGAGACTGATCAGCAGGCTGCTTTCGGTGGTCGGCAGGGCCGTAGCTGCCGGTGGCGGCGACGAGCCCTCGGCGATACCCTTGAGGTACACCGCCATGGCGCGCGTATCCTCGTCATTGAGATATTGCAGGCTGTTGTGCACCACCTCGGCCATCGGGCCGTAGACCACGCCGCGCATGGAGACGCCGGTCTGGAGCAGATCGGTGATGTCCTTGATGCTCCAGTCGCCGAGGCCGGCTTCGCGGTTGGAGGTGAGGGAGGGTGCGTACCAGTTCTGCATCGGAATCAGGCCGCCCTTGAAGGCGTCCGATTGCGAGGTGCCGCCGAGCGCGTTGATCGGCGAATGGCACATGCCGCAATGGCCGAGGCCTTCGACCAGATAGGCGCCACGATTCCATTCCGCCGACTTCTTCGGATCGGGCTTGAACTCGCCCTCGCTGAAGAACAGCGTGCGCCAGCCGAGAATAAGCTGGCGGTTGTCATAGGGAAAGCGCAGCTCGTGCGGCTTGTTCTTCTGGCTTACCGGCGCAATCGCGCGCAAATACGCGTAGATCGCGTCGCTGTCGGCGCGCGTCACCTTGGTATAGGACGCGAACGGCATCGCCGGATAGATCAGCCCGCCGTCCGGGAAACGGCCGCTGTGCATGGTCTTGTAGAAATCGTCGGCGCTCCACTTGCCGATTCCCGTGTCGGGATCCGGCGTGATGTTGGAGGTGTAGAGCGTGCCGAACGGCGTCGGCATGGCGCGGCCGCCGGCGAACAGGCGGCCCTCCGGCGCGGTGTGGCACGCCGTGCAATCGCCGGCACGGGCGAGATATTCGCCGCGCGCGATGATGTCATTGGTATTGCTCTGGCTCTTGTCCTGCGCCTGCGCGGCCGTCGTGAGCGCGGCGAGGGCGAGCAGAGTGATCGACAGTTTCGAGCCCATCACCGCCTCGTCAGTTCGGCTGGCTGCCGCAGCCGAAGGGCAGCGCGTAGGTGCCCTTCGGGACAGGAGCAGGATTGGCGGGAGCCGGGCGTGTCGCAAGCCAGGCTGCGACTGCGGTGACGTCCGCCTCGGTCAGATGGCCGGCGACAACTTGCATGCAGTCGGGCGACTTCGCGGTGCGGGTGCCGTAGCGCCAGGCGCCGAGCTGGGCGCTGATATAGGCGGCGCGCAAGCCGAGCAGGCCGGGGATGCCGGGCTGCATGCCGGCCAAAGCCGGGCCGTGGCAGCTCACGCAGGCCGGAATGTTGCGGCTGGCATCACCGCTCGTGGCGAGCAGCTCGCCCTGCGCGAGGACCTCCTTGCTGACCTCGCTGGGCGCCGGCGGCGGCAGCGGCGGATGCTCGCCGGCAAAATATTCCGCCATCGCTTCCAGATACGGATCGGGCAGAAACTCCAGCAGATAGTTCATCGGCGGATATTTGCGCCGGCCGCTGCGGAAGGCGAGGAGCTGGTTGTAGAGATAGCCGGCAGGCTTGCCGGCGAGGCGCGGGAAATAGACGTCGCTGGTGCCTTCGCCCTTGTTGCCGTGACAGGGCGTGCAGGCCTCGACCCGCGCCGCCATCGTATCCGGCGGCTGATTGGCCGTCTGCGCGGCCGCACCATCAAAGACGGCCAAGGTGAAGATCACAGCGACTGAAGCCGCGGTGCGAGCGAACAATTTCGTCGCCCTCCATAAGGCTGGCCCGGTTGATTCCGGATCACAACGTAGAGCAGCATTATTGCGGCAATATTTTTCCGCGCAAGCTCCGAAGCGCGTGATGACGTTTGGTCGCGCCGTCTGCGTTCGCGATTTCGATCGAATTCGACAAATTTACGTGCTTTGTGAAAACCCGACATAACGCAGCAGCCTCGCGGCAGTTCCTGCCCGAGTTTTGCCTGGTCACATCGCCTCCTTTGTCAGGGGGCGCAGGGAAGACCGGGTGCCTGCCGGCACCCGCGGTCCACTGTGCGAATCCTGCGTGACAAGAAGCTGCACAGCGGCATACAGGTGTAGCCAGGACAACCCGGCCTTCCCTGCGCAGTGGTTTGACGGCTTATGCCGAGCTCTCCCCGGGGAGCGATGCACTATTGCCCCCGTCGCCTTGCAGATGACTGATGCGCGTGTCCGGTTGGACCGCCACATCACCACAAGACTTGACGCACAGACCCCGGGCGTCAGGACGACACGGTTTTGCCGTACGCCAATCACACCGGTCGTATGCGCGACGGTTTTCGCTCACGGTTGCCCGCCCTGCGAACCTTTCGCGCCGATGTGACGAACGTCCACCGCAGCTCACCCCACGTTCGTGACGATCGCGATACGCCCCTCTGACAAGGGATGAGGTGCGCGGAGAATGCGACAAAACAGAAATTCTGTAAAGGCGAATATTTTTGTTGCCGGTGGTTGACCGGCCGCTTGTGTGTTTTGCCTGTCGGGCAGCGCAAGATCTCGTAGGTTGATTAGCGGCGACGACGTCGAGGTCGCCGGCAAGGCGGGCAAGGTGCAGCCGTTGTCGTTGTCCATGACCGAGCTGGTCACGGCCGACAACACGCAGATCCTCCTGCCGAACGGCCGGGTGTGGGGCGCGGCCAATACGCGCGCGGATCGCATCCTGAGGGAGCTTGCGCAACGACTCCCGCATCGATGCTCAGGTGCAACCTACCGTCTCCGTCACGAAGGTCCTCGATGTCGGCAATCCACGGCACCGATCCTGGAATTGACGGTCAGCGCGAAGGCGAAACCCTCGGAGGCCGGTGCTGTCAAGCAGTGTGTACTCGACCACGCGAGTGCGCTGCTTGCGGCGGCGTGAGCCACTTCAGCCCCGCGGCGACCGCGGCGTCCGGCGTTTGGCCGCATGCCGGCGCGGCGAGCGCGTCACGCGGGGGCGCAGGCGGGTGACCGCGGCGGCCCGTTTCGGCTTGGCCGCGACTTGCGGGCCGCGCGCCAGGTCCATCAGCATGCGCAGCGCCTCGACCACCGAGCGCTGACGCACGGCGCTGCGGCCGATCGCGCCGAAGCGGTGCTCGCGGTGGACGATCCGGCCGTCGCGCGCGGCGGCAGCAAAATGCACGAGGCCGACCGGCTTGCCGGGCGTCGCGCCGCCGGGACCTGCAATGCCGGTAATGGCGACGGCGAGATCGACATCGGCCCGCTCCAGCGCGCCGATTGCCATGGCGGTTGCGGTCTCCTTGCTGACCGCGCCGAAATTGGCGAGCGTGCCCGCCTCGACCCCGAGCATCGCGCGCTTGGCATCGTTGGAATAGGTGACGAAGCCGCGATCGATGACGTCAGACGAGCCCGGGATGTCGGTCAGCGCAGCCGCGACGAGGCCGCCGGTGCAGGACTCCGCCGTCGCGATCGTCAGCTTGCGCATCCGGCACAGATCGAGCAGCGAGCGGGAGAGGGCGCGTGCGTCGCTGCCGCCCATGGCTTACACGCTCCAGGGAAGACGAATGGTGGCACTCGCGGTGGCCGCGATGCCTTCCTCACGGCCGGTGAAGCCGAGCCGCTCGCTGGTGGTCGCCTTCACCGCGACGCGCGAGATGTCGACGCCGGAGATCTCGGCGATGCTCGCGCGCATGGTGTCGCGCAGAGGTCCGATCTTCGGCCGCTCGCAGATCATGGTGACCTCGAGATTGGCAACGCGGCCGCCGCGCGCCGTGACGCGCTCGATGGCGTATTTCAGGAACTGATCGGACGATGCGCCCTTCCACTTCGCATCGCTCGGCGGGAAGTGCGAGCCGATGTCGCCGTCGGCGAGCGCGCCGAGAATGGCATCGACCAGCGCATGCAGGCCGACATCGCCGTCGGAATGGGCGAGAAAACCCCTGGTGTGCGGCACGCGCACACCGCAGAGCATGACGTGGTCGCCTTCGCCGAAGGCGTGCACGTCGTAGCCCGTGCCGGTCCTGATGTCGCCGAGCTGGGCCGCCAGGCGCGCTTCCTCGCGCACGAAATCTTCGGGAGTGGTGAGCTTCATGTTGGCAACATCGCCCTCAAAGGTTGCAACCGTCAATCCCGCCCATTCGGCAATGGCGGCATCGTCGGTGAAATCCGAGCGTCCGTCCCTGGCCGCGCGACGATGCGCCTCGAGGATGACGTCGAAACGAAAGGATTGCGGCGTCTGCGCGATTCGCAAGGAGGCGCGATCCGGCGTGCCCTCGACGTTGCCGCTTTCGCCGGTGACCTTGATCGTGTCGGTGACGGGAACGACGGGGATCGCGGCACCGGTGCGGGTTGCGGCCTCGATCGCGCGCGAGATGACGCCGGCCGAGACGAAGGGCCGGGCAGCGTCGTGGATCAGCACGATATCGGGCTTGTGCTTGGCGAGCGCCTCGAGGCCGGCAAGCACCGAAGCCTGCCGCGTCGCGCCGCCGTTGGCCGGCGGCTCGTGCTCGAGCCCGGCGACTGCAGCCGTGAACATGGCGCTATCGTCGGGATTCACCACGGGCTGCACCGCAAGCACGTCGGCGTGGCGGCTGAAGGCTTCCATGGCGCGGTAGATCACGGGCACGCCGCCGATCTCGCGATATTGCTTCGGCCCGCCGGCGCCTGCACGCAGTCCACGCCCGGCTGCGACGAGGACGACCGCGGTGCGCTGTGATTTCGCCATAGGACTCGATTACTCAATTGGTGATGGAGAGTCGGGGAGTGGGGTGATTGCCGCATGCCTCTAGCACGGCAGGCCCGCAAAAAAAGGGGGTTTCCCCGGATTGTTCGAAACAGCATTTTGCTGCACTGCACTTGAAAGATTTACGGACTTGTCTAAACTGTAGGCATGACGCTTGACTGCACAAGAATTGTGCGCAAGATAGGTCATGGCAGGCGCGATGAAGCCCTGTCCAGGCAACGAGACCCCCGTGACCGGTTCGGCAACATTCGGCTCTAAGCCGTTGAAAATTGGCGATATTGGCGTCGCCACCCCGGTCTTCCTGGCGCCGATGTCGGGGGTGACGGACTCGCCCGTTCGCCGGCTGGCGGCCGAGCTTGGGGCCGGTCTCGTCGTGTCCGAAATGACCGCCAGCGATGAGCTCGCCAACGGCCACCGGATGTCCCGGTTGCGCTGCGAAGCCACAGGAGTTGGCCCGCACGTGGTCCAGCTCGCCGGCTGCGAGGCCCATTGGATGGCCGAGGGCGCCCGGATCGCCGAGGCCGAGGGCGCCGATATCATCGACATCAACATGGGCTGTCCGGCCCGGCACGTCACCGGCGGTCAGTCCGGCTCGGCCTTGATGCGCGACCTCGACCATGCCGTCAGCCTGATCGACGCGACCATCGCGGCGGTGAAGGTGCCGGTGACGCTGAAGATGCGGCTCGGCTGGGACGATCGCACGCGCAATGCCCCGGAGCTGGCGCACCGCGCCGAAGCGGCCGGCGTCAAGCTCGTCACGGTCCATGGCCGCACCCGCAGCCAGTTCTACAAGGGCGAGGCCGATTGGGATGCGATCCGCGCCGTGCGCGAGGCGATCTCGATTCCGCTCGTCGTCAATGGCGACATCACCTCCTACGAGAAGGCGCTCGCGGCGCTCGAGGCCTCCGGCGCCGATGCCGTGATGATCGGCCGCGGCGCGCAGGGCCAGCCCTGGCTGCCCGGCCAGATCGGCCGCCGCCTCAAGGGCGGGGCTGAGGAGGCGGTGCCCTCGCTGGAAACGCAGCTGCATTATGTCCGCACGCTCTATGAGGGCGTCTGCGCGCTCTATGGTCTCCGCATCGGCCTCAGGCATGCCCGCAAGCATCTGGGCTGGGCCCTCGATGTCGCAGCGCAGGCGAGCCGGGCGCCGGCCGAGAAGCTGAGATCCTGGCGCCAGGCCATCCTCACCTCGGAGGATCCGGGCCGCGTCCACCAATCACTGCAAGACGCCTTCGACGACTTCGCATGGAGCGCTGCTGCATGAGCTCAGCTGCTGAACATCGTCGCCCGCTTCCGTCCGACAGCGACGCGATTCTGGACGCCTTGCCCAATCCGGTGCTGCTGATCGGGCCGGACGGCAAGATCGTCGGCGCCAACATCGCGACCGAGGCCTTCTTCGATATCTCGACGCAGTTCCTGAAGCGGCAGTCGCTGAAGGAGCTGGTGCCGTTCGGCAGCCCGTTGCTGGCGCTGATCGACCAGGTGCGCTCGTCGAACGCGCCGGTCAACGAATACAAGGTCGATCTCGGCACGCCGCGCATGGGCGGCGATCGCCAAGTCGATCTTCACGTCGCGCCGCTGACCGAGCGGCCCGGCCATATCGTGGTGATGCTGCAGGAGCGCTCCATTGCCGACAAGATGGACCGGCAGCTCACCCACCGCAGCGCGGCGCGCTCGGTGATCGCGCTGGCCGCGATGCTGGCGCACGAGATCAAGAATCCGCTCTCCGGCATCCGCGGCGCGGCGCAGCTTCTCGAGCAGCAGGCCTCGTCCGAGGACCGCATGCTGACGCGGCTGATCTGCGACGAGGCCGACCGTATCGTGACGCTGGTCGATCGCATGGAGGTGTTCGGCGACGAGCGCCCCGTGGTGCGCGGCCCCGTCAACATCCATTCCGTGCTCGACCACGTGAAGCGGCTGGCGCAGTCCGGCTTTGCCCGCAACATCCGCTTCATCGAGGATTACGACCCGTCGCTGCCGCCGGTGCTGGCGAACCAGGACCAGCTGATCCAGGTATTCCTCAATCTCGTGAAGAACGCCGCGGAGGCCCTGATCGACGTCCCCGACGCCGAGATCCAGCTCACCACCGCGTTCCGCCCCGGCGTGCGCCTGTCAGTCCCCGGTCAAAAATCCCGGGTATCTCTGCCGCTCGAGTTCTGCGTGAAAGACAACGGACCAGGGGTGCCGGACGATCTTCTGCCCAATTTGTTCGACCCCTTCGTGACCACCAAGCAGACCGGCTCGGGGCTCGGTCTGGCGCTGGTCGCCAAGATCGTCGGCGATCACGGGGGCATCATCGAATGCGAATCTCAGCCGCGCAAAACCACCTTCCGCGTGCTGATGCCGATGTATTCCACATCGGCGAAACATGCCGATCAAAGCAGTCGCGCCGACTCTGCCGGGAAGCCGTCGTCTGCATCACAGGGGGCAAAATGAGGATTAACAATGCCCGCAGGTAGCATTCTCGTTGCAGATGACGATACCGCCATCCGCACCGTTCTCAATCAGGCTCTATCCCGCGCCGGCTACGAAGTCAGGCTCACCGGCAATGCCGCAACGCTATGGCGCTGGGTCAGCCAGGGCGAGGGCGATCTCGTCATCACCGACGTGGTGATGCCCGACGAGAACGCGTTCGACCTGTTGCCGCGGATCAAGAAGATGCGGCCGAATCTGCCCGTCATCGTCATGAGCGCGCAAAACACCTTCATGACCGCGATCCGCGCCTCCGAGCGCGGGGCGTATGAATATCTGCCAAAGCCCTTCGACCTGAAGGAGCTGATCGCCATCGTCGGGCGCGCGCTGGCCGAGCCGAAGGAGCGGGTCTCGACGCCGGACGAGGACGCCGAGATGGAGGCGATCCCGCTGGTCGGCCGCTCGCCGGCGATGCAGGAAATTTACCGCGTGCTGGCGCGCCTGATGCAGACCGACCTCACCGTGATGATCACGGGCGAGTCCGGCACCGGCAAGGAGCTGGTGGCGCGCGCGCTGCACGATTACGGCAAGCGCCGCAACGGCCCGTTCGTCGCGGTCAACATGGCGGCGATTCCGCGGGACCTCATCGAGTCCGAGTTGTTCGGCCATGAGCGCGGCGCCTTCACCGGCGCCAACACCCGCGCCTCCGGCCGGTTCGAGCAGGCCGAGGGCGGCACGCTGTTCCTGGACGAGATCGGCGACATGCCGATGGAGGCACAGACCCGTCTGCTGCGCGTCCTGCAGCAGGGCGAATACACCACGGTCGGCGGCCGCACCCCGATCAAGACCGACGTGCGAATCGTCGCGGCCTCCAACAAGGATCTGCGCGTGCTGATCCAGCAGGGCCTGTTCCGCGAAGACCTGTTCTTCCGCCTCAACGTCGTGCCGCTGCGGCTGCCCCCGTTGCGCGAGCGCATCGAGGATCTGCCCGATCTCATCCGGCACTTCTTCGCGCTGGCCGAGAAGGACGGCTTGCCGCCGAAGAAGCTCGACGCGCTGGCGCTGGAGCGGCTGAAGCAGCACCGCTGGCCCGGCAACGTGCGCGAGTTGGAGAACCTCGCCCGGCGTCTTGCCGCACTCTATCCGCAGGACGTGATCACGGCCTCCGTCATCGACGGCGAGCTGGCGCCGCCCTCGGTCAGCCCGGGCGCCGCGGTTCAGCAGGGTGTCGACAATCTCGGCGGGGCAGTGGAGGCCTATCTGTCCTCGCACTTCCAGGGCTTCCCGAACGGCGTGCCGCCGCCCGGCCTCTATCACCGCATCCTCAAGGAGATCGAGGTGCCGCTGCTGACGGCCGCGCTCGCCGCCACCCGCGGCAACCAGATCCGCGCCGCAGATTTGCTCGGCCTCAACCGCAACACGCTGCGCAAGAAGATCCGGGATCTCGACATCCAGGTCTATCGAAGCGGGGGCTAGCTAGCTCTCGCGACAAACGCCAGGCGCATTTGCGCGCGCGACAAACGCTGAAGTGCGTTTGCGCGGAGGTGGCTCAGCTCCCCCTACCAAGGCAGAGCTGAGCCTGTCCGGATCGCGCTGGCCGTTGTGGCTGACGCGGTGAGCAGAAGTCGGTGTGGGCCCGAAATGTTCCGCCGGCCCATCCAAATTGGGCATACGGCCGCAGCGCGCGGCGTCGCTTCTATCGGACCAGGTGGCCTGATGCCGGCATGAGGCTGGCGACATTCGCCGGCGACTCCTGCCGAACCGGGCCATTGACCAGCAGGTCGGAGGCCACGATCAGCACCAGCACGGCCGAAGCCATTATCGCGAGAAAGATCCTGTCCATGCCGGGTCAAGCCGGAACAGCCGGATTCCGTTCCCGCTGATCCGCCATTGCCCTGTGGATGCGCCGCTCCGCCGCGCCGGGGGCGCCGCGGAATTGTCGCAATTCGGCAACAATGTGGTACGAATACATCAGTATCCGCCCCCGTCGCGGAACCGTTTTCAGCAACACCATTGCCGGAATGACCAGCGCAGAGACCTCGGCCGCACACTTTGACACGGCCCCAGCAGAAGAGCCCCGGCGTTGGTCGGCACGGCGCTGGCTGGCGCCCTTTGCCGTGGCACTGGCGCTGGGGTCGGCGCTCCTGACTTTCCTGGTCCTGACCGGCCTCACCACGATCGAGCCGACGCCCGAGGTGGTCCGCTCGTTCTACCTGATCAACGCGACCACGATCCTGCTGCTGGTCGTGATCATCGTCCGCGAGCTCTGGCAGCTGATCCTGGCGCGGCGGCGGGGCAGGGCGGCGGCGCGCCTCCATGTCCAGATCGTCAGCCTGTTCTCGATCGTGGCGGTGCTGCCGGCGGTGCTGGTCGCGGTCGTCGCCAACGTCACCATCGAGCGCGGCCTCGACCGGTTGTTCTCCGGACCGACCAAGGAGGTGATCCAGAATTCGCTGACGATCGCGCGCGCCTATATGCAGGACCATGCGCAGCTGATCCGCGGCGACATTCTCGGCATGGCCAACGACATCGCGCACGCCCGGCCGCTCTACGACCAGGATCGCCGTTCGTTCCGCGAGATGCTGACCGCCAGCGCCGGCTCGCGCAATCTGCCGGGCGCGATGATCATCGACAAGAACACCAACATCCTGGAGTCCGCCGATACCGGCATGCGGCTCGCTTATTCGCCGCCGGCGCCCGACTTCCTCAGCAACGTCAACGAGAGCGAGCCCGAGATCGCGGTGCTGCCGGACGCGAGCTTCGTCGCCGCGGTGATCCGCCTGCGCGCCTTCAGCGACACCTTCCTCTACGTCGCGCGCCCCCTTGATCCGAATGTCGTTGCCCAGCTCAAGCAGACCGAGGTCAGCGTCGCCGAGTACGCCCAGATCGAGTCGCGCCGGCTCGGCATTCAGGTCGCCTTCGCGCTGATGTTCGCCGTGATCGCGCTGACCATCCTGATGGCCTCGGTGCTGCTCGGCCTCAACTTCGCCAATTCGCTGGTGTCGCCGATCCGGCGGCTGATGAACGCGGCCCACACCGTTTCGACCGGCGACCTCCACGTCCAGGTGCCCGTGCACCAGTCGGAAGGCGATCTCGCCCAGCTCGGCGAGACCTTCAACAAGATGACGCAGGAATTGCGCAGTCAGCGCGACGAGCTCGTCAACGCCAGCGACCTCATCGACAGCCGCCGCCGCTTCATCGAGGCGGTGCTGTCCTCGGCGAGCGCCGGCATCATCGGCGTCGATGCCTCCGGCAGCGTCGGCATCTTGAACCGCTCCGCCGAGAAGCTGATCGGGCACGCCGAATCCGAGACGCTCGGCCATCCGCTCTCCGACGTGCTGCCCGAGCTCGACGAGATGATGAAGGCGGCGCGGGAAGGGACCCAGCGTCTGGTGCAGGGCCAGATCACGATCACCCGCGACGGCACCGAGCGCAACCTCTCGGTCCGCGTCAGCGCCGAGAAGAACCAGCCGCACGACAGCTACATTATCACGCTCGACGATATCACCGAGCTGGTCTCGGCGCAGCGCACCTCGGCCTGGGGCGATGTTGCGCGCCGCATCGCCCACGAGATCAAGAACCCCCTGACGCCGATCCAGCTGTCGGCCGAGCGCATCCGCCGCAAGTTCGGCAAGGACATCACCGAGGCCAAGGACAAGCAGATCTTCGAGCAGTGCACCGACACCATCGTGCGCCAGGTCGACGATATCCGCCGCATGGTCGACGAGTTCTCGCGCTTTGCCCGGATGCCCAAGCCCGTGATGGAAGGCGAGGACGTCGCCGACACGGTGCGGCAGGCCGTGTTCCTGATGAAGGTCGCCCATCCCGAGATCGACATCGAGGCCGAGTTCAAGCAGGACCCGCTGCGGGCCCAGTTCGACCGGCGGCTGATCTCCCAGGCCGTCACCAACATCGTCAAGAACGCCACCGAGGCGATCGAGCAGGTGCCGCCGGAGGAGCTCGGCAAAGGCCGCATCGACGTCGTCGTGTCGCGCGAAGGCGAGGACGTGCTGATCGACGTGATCGACAACGGCATCGGCCTGCCCAAGGTCGCGCGTTCGCGGCTGCTCGAACCCTATGTGACGACGCGGGCCAAGGGCACCGGCCTCGGCCTTGCGATCGTCGGCCGCGTGCTGGAAGACCATGGCGGGCGGATCGAGCTGAAGGACGCCTCCGACTTCCGCGAGGGCCAGCGCGGTGCCTGGATGCGGATGCGCTTTGCGATCTCCGGGCAACCCGCGAAAGCCGAGGGAGCCGAGCTGGCGCCGATCGCCAAGGACACCACGAAGGAAGCTGTGACGGAGCCTGCGAAGGACGCGGCGCCGGAAACAAAAGAGCCTGCGGCCGAAACCAAAGAGGCCGCTGAAAAGACCTATGATTCAACGAAGATCGAAGCCTCGACAGGCATCTGACAAGACAGGCGCAACCCATGGCTAGTGAAATTCTGATTGTCGATGACGAGGCCGATATTCGGGATCTCGTCGCAGGCATTCTCGAGGACGAGGGTTTTGTCACGCGCACCGCGCGCGACAGCGACTCCGCGCTGGCTGAAATCGCCAACCGGCGGCCGCATCTGGTGTTCCTCGACATCTGGCTGCAGGGCTCCAAGCTCGACGGTTTGCAGCTGCTGGAGCAGGTCAAGAAGGACAATGCCGACCTGCCGGTGGTGATGATCTCCGGCCACGGCAACATCGAGACCGCGGTCGCCGCAATCAAGCGCGGCGCCTATGACTTCATCGAGAAGCCGTTCAAGGCCGATCGCCTGATCCTGGTCGCGACCAGGGCCTTGGAGAACTCGCGGCTCAAGCGCGAGGTCAAGGAGCTGAAGCAACTCGCACCCAGCGCAAGCTCGCTCGTTGGCCGCTCGCCCAGCATGAACCAGCTGCGCCAGACCATCGAGCGCGCGGCCAAGGCCAACAGCCGCATCCTGATCGTCGGCCCCGCCGGCGCCGGCAAGGAATTGACCGCGCGCACGCTGCACGCGGCCTCGGGCCGCGCCGACGGTCCCTTCGTCGTCATCAACGCTGCCGCGATCACGCCCGAGCGCATGGAGCACGAGCTGTTCGGCGTCGAACAGTCCAACGGCGAGCAGCCGCGCAAGTCCGGCGCGCTCGAGGAAGCCCATGGCGGCACGCTGTTCATCGACGAGATCGCGGATATGCCGCGCGAGACCCAGAACAAGATCCTGCGCGTGCTGGTGGAGCAGTCGTTCCAGCGCGTCGGCGGCACCGCCAAGGTGCAGGTCGACGTGCGCATCATCTCCTCGACCGCGCGCAATCTCGAAGAGGAGATCGCGGCGGGCCATTTCCGCGAGGATCTCTATCATCGGCTCTCGGTGGTGCCGATCCGCGTGCCCGCGCTTTCGGAACGGCGCGAGGACATCCCGGAACTGATCGACTATTTCATGGAGCAGATCTCGGCCGGCAGCGGCCTGCCCAAGCGGCAGATTGGGCAGGACGCGATGGCGGTGCTGCAATCGCATGTCTGGCCGGGCAACGTGCGCCAGCTCCGCAACAATGTTGAAAGAGTCATGATTCTCGCGGCGGGCGGCCCGGAGGTGATCATCACTGCAGACATGTTGCCGCAGGACGTCGGCTCGATGGTACCGGCGATGCCGACAAGCAACAATGGCGAGCACATCATGGGCCTGCCGCTGCGTGAGGCGCGCGAAGTGTTCGAGCGCGACTATTTGATTGCACAGATCAGCCGTTTTTCAGGAAATATTTCTCGTACGGCCGAGTTCGTTGGCATGGAACGGTCGGCGTTGCACCGAAAGCTGAAGGCGCTCGGTGTCGGCTAGCGCCTTTGCGCGCGAAAAGGACCCGGTGTCGCGTCAAGAAAGAGACGTTAAAACAAGACTCTAACGCCACGTCGGCGCAGCGCGATCTCGTGGGCAGAGCGAGAATAATGCTCGATTTCCGTAGTTTTTCGGGGCATTACCGCCGGGGCTGCCGCGTGAAGCGGCTTGCCTAATAAGTCCACCTGTCCTCTAATCGCACAGCTGTTCCTTCCGAGGGGGATCTCATGAAGGAGCGGCAACCGGGAGAGGCCCCGAACCACACAAAGAGGGCCGCAACCGGCGCAATAAAAAGAAACTCAAAGCGAGAAAAAAACAATGGCGGCAGACCGCGCACAAAACCTACAGGACACCTTCCTTAATCACGTTCGCAAAACCAAGACGCCACTGACGATCTTTCTGGTCAACGGAGTGAAGCTCCAGGGCATCGTGACCTGGTTCGACAATTTCTGTTTGCTGCTTCGGCGCGACGGTCATTCGCAGCTGGTCTACAAGCATGCGATCTCGACCATCATGCCGGGCGCTCCGATCCAGCTGTTCGAAGGCGGCGAGGATCAGCCGGCTTGAGAGTGATCTGATTGGAACCCCGGAATTTCGACGGGGACGCCGACCGTCCGCGGCCGGCAGGGGCAAAGCAAACGGGGCGGGTGCTTGTCGTCGGCCCCTATTTGCGGGTGCGCGCCGGCAGTGCCGACGCGCAATCGGAGAGCCATGCCCTTCCCAATCATGTTCAGCGTGACGCCGAGGCCCGGCTCGACGAAGCCGCGGGCCTCGCGCGCGCGATCGATCTCGTCGTTGCCGGCGCCATCATCGCACCGATCAGCCAGATCAGGCCCGCGACCTACATCGGCAAGGGCAAGGTCGAGGAGATCGCCGCGCTGGCCAAGAGCCTCGACGTCGAGCTCGTGGTGATGGATTGCGCGCTGGCGCCGATCCAGCAGCGCAATCTCGAAAAGGAATTGCAGGCCAAGGTGCTCGATCGCACCGGCCTCATCCTGGAAATCTTCGGCCGACGCGCCAAGACCAAGGAGGGCGCGCTCCAGGTCGAGCTCGCGCATCTCAACTACCAGCGCTCGCGCCTCGTGCGCTCATGGACCCATCTGGAGCGCCAGCGCGGCGGTTTCGGCTTCATGGGCGGTCCCGGCGAGACCCAGATCGAGGCCGACCGCCGCCTCATCCAGGAGCGCATCACCAAGCTCGAGAGCGAGCTGAAGAAGGTCCAGGCGACGCGGCGGCTGCATCGCGCCGGCCGCCAGCGCGTGCCGTATCGGGTCGTGGCGCTGGTCGGTTACACCAATGCCGGCAAGTCGACGCTGTTCAACCGCCTGACCCGCGCCGACGTGCAAGCGGCGGATATGCTTTTCGCGACACTCGATCCGACCTTGCGCGCCCTCAACCTGCCGCATGGCGGCAAGGCGATGCTATCGGACACCGTCGGGTTCATCTCCAACCTGCCGACCCAGCTCGTCGCCGCCTTCCGCGCCACGCTGGAGGAAGTGCTGGAAGCGGACGTCATCCTGCATGTGCGCGACATCTCTCATGAGGACGCCGAGGCGCAGCAGAGCGACGTCGACGCGGTGCTGCGCCAACTCGGCATCAACCCCGATGATTCAGGCCGCATCATCGAGGTCTGGAACAAGATCGACCGTTACGATTCCGAACAGCGCGAAGAGCTGTTGAACATCGCGGCGCGCCGGCCGGAGGATCATCCGGCGATGCTGGTGTCCGCCGTGACAGGCGAGGGGGTCGATGCGCTGCTTGCGGCGATCGAGGAGCGCTTGGCTGCCAAGCGCACCACGCTCGATCTCTCCATCGACGCCGCCGACGGCGCCGGCATCTCGTGGCTGCATCGCAATTCCGAGGTGCTGGCGAAGGAATTGCACGACGGCCGCTTCGACATGACGGTGCGGGTGGATGAGACCAAGCGGGATATCGTGGTGTCGAGGTTCGACGCCGTGCCGCATCTGTCTGCGTGACGACCTCGCGTAGGCGATGAGTCGCGCCAGACGCCGCCCCAAGCAATACTGTCGTCCCGGACAAGCGTAAGCGCAGATCCGGGACCCGTAATCACAGGACGTCGTTTGGTGAAGACTCGTGGCTATCAGATCGCCGCTACAACTTCTCCCTGGGAGTATGGGTCCCGGATCTGTGCGCGCTTGAGGCGCGCTTGTCCGGGACGACAGCGGGGTTAGCGGCGCGCTTCCTTGTGTCCTTGTGAGGTCGGCGTCTCTTCGCCCTTGGCCGCATTCCACAGCGCGTCCATCTCCGCCAGCGAAGCCTGCTCCAGCGTGCGGCCCTGCGCCTCCAGCGCCCGCTCGATATAGCCGAAACGTCGCTCGAACTTTGCATTCGTCGCACGCAACGCGGCCTCCGGATCTGCGTCGACATGGCGGGCAAGGTTGACGAGGGCGAACATCAGGTCACCGGTTTCTTCGGCAATCTCCTGCTTGTCGTTACGATCCAGCGCCGCCTCGATCTCGTCGGTTTCCTCGCGGATCTTTTGCAAGACGGCGCGCGGGTCGTTCCAGTCGAAGCCGACGGTCGAGGCCTTGCGCTGCAGCTCCATCGCACGCGTCAGCGCGGGCTGGCCGGCCTTCACGCCCGACAGCAGCGATTGATGCGGCGGCGTCGTCTCAGGCGGCCGGCGCGCGGCGCGTTCGGCCTTCTCCTCGGCCTTGATGCGGTCCCAGACTTCCTTGACATGAGAGGAGGCGAGATTGCCGTCCTTGTCGGCGAAGACGTGGGGATGACGCCGGATCATTTTTCGCGTGATGGCCTCGACCACGTCGCCGAAGGCGAACGCGTTCTGCTCGGACGCCATCTGGGCGTGGAAGACGACCTGGAGCAGGAGATCGCCGAGCTCTTCGCGGAGATCGTCGAGATCGCCGCGGTCGATGGCGTCCACCACTTCATAGGCTTCCTCGATCGTGTAGGGCGCGATCGTCGCAAAGTTCTGCTCGAGGTCCCAGGGGCAGCCGGTGACCGGCGTGCGCAGCGCCGCCATGATCTCGATCAGGCGGGAAATGTCGCGGGAAGGGGTCATTGCGGGGCCGTTCTCCTGGGTCCAAAGCCTTATGCCAAAAGCGGGCCGCCGATCCCAGAGCAGGCAGCCGGAACAGGCCGATTTCCACCGATTGGCTGAGACGTTCCGCGGTGCTAAAGCGCGGTCATGAGTGACGCATTTTCATCACAAACCGCGCTGGTGCTGTTCTCCGGCGGCCAGGATTCCACCACCTGCCTGGCCTGGGCGCTGAGCCGCTTTGCCCGCGTGGAGACGCTGGGGTGCGACTACGGCCAGCGCCATGCCATCGAACTTGCCTGCCGCGACCGGCTGTTCGCCGGCGTCAAGGCGCTGCGCTCCGATTGGGCCGCAAAGCTCGGCGAGAGCCATACGCTGTCGATCCCGACCCTGGCAGCCGTGTCCGAGACCGCGCTGACCCGCGACGTTGCGATCGCGATGGGCGCCGACGGCCTGCCCAACACCTTCGTGCCTGGCCGCAATCTGGTGTTCCTGACCTTTGCCGCCGCGCTGGCCTATCGGCGCGGCATCACCCATATCGTCGGCGGCATGTGCGAGACCGACTATTCCGGCTATCCCGACTGCCGCGACGAGACCATCCGCGCGATGCAGACGGCGCTCTCGCTCGGCATGGCCAAGCCGTTCGAGCTGCACACGCCCCTGATGTGGATCGACAAGGCCGCGACCTGGAAGCTCGCGCAGGACCTCGGCGGCGACGGCCTCGTCGACCTCATCCGCGAGCACTCCCACACCTGCTATCTCGGCGAACGTGGCGCGCAGCACGACTGGGGCTATGGCTGCGGGGAATGCCCGGCGTGCAGCCTGCGGGCGAAGGGATGGCGGGAGTTTGCGGCGGGGCGCTAGCGTCACCCCCGTCATGCATCGCAAGCGACGGGTCGATCGCGGCCTACGGGACCGATCCTTGCTGAGGGCTTCTCCTCACTTGCCCAAGGGCATGGACATCAGCCGAACGGCGGCGTCCGAGACACCAAGCTGGTCTTGATCTCCTCCCAGGGCTTCCACGGATCCGAACGGTCACCACAGCCTGATTTGTAGGCTGACGAGACGGCAGCCAGGCTCGCCGCGGTCGGTTTCTCGATCAACATATTCCCGACCAGAAGTCCGTCGACATTGGTCGCTTTAGGGTCCGTGAAGCCCACAATGAGATTGACGAGTCTCCGGTTACCACCTCCGGAATCGAGCAAGACCAGCATCTGGGCCGAATATTTTGTGAGTAGTTGCTTGTCCGGCGCAAGGAAACATCCATACCGGATCGACGCACCGATCGGCCAGGCAGCGATCTTCGCCGCGAGAGAATCCCTGAGGACCCCGGTGCTGGGCGGCAGGAGATCAGGCGCGTCGAATGACTCAGTTGCGACCCTTGCATCGAAGTAGGGCGCCAGCTTTTTGGCACGAGCTTCAGGCGAGAGGTTCGCCGCGGGAATCGAACTGAGCGCGCGACCAAATTCGTTGAGAAACTCCCTGATCGCGCTCCAGCGGATCGGATCCGTAGCATCCTTCGCCGGATCTCGCGGGAGATCGCTGTTCTCCTGCGGCGCGGCGCGGGCGGCGAGGGGGTCTGTCAGTCCCATCGTCTTGAGAGCTTCACGTTCGATCGCCCTGAAGCAAGGATCCTTCAGATCCTTAACTGTATTGTCTCCGAACCTGTCGAACTCCTTGGCGAGAATGACGATCATCTCTTCCTTCGTGAAGAGGTATCCCAGCGCCTCGCGAATCTTGCCGCATCCTGTCCTCGACGTGTCGACATCCTTGCTGATGACCATCGTGTCCCAGTTGCCGGCCTTGGTCGTCAGATAGGCCGCAATATCGATCCCGGTCTTCTCTGATATGAGCTTCTGGAGGGGAGCGCCCGGCGCATTCAGTTTCGGGCCGTCGAACGTCAGGAAGGCAGAGCGTTTGCCGATTCGAGATATCGTGAATTTCGAGCTGTCGGAAAGAAGGAGCGTCACGCTCTTTTCGTTGACGTCGAACGTCGCCATGGGCTGTTGCGTGTTGACCTCGTCGAACGCCTTGACGATTTCGTCGATATCGCTCTTGTTGTCCTTGATGGCGTCGCTGATCTTCGTCGCTTCTCCTGCAATCGCGGCGCCACCGGGACCGGCGAACACGAAGCCAAGCACTTTCGAAACGATGCGGATGGCACTGTAAGTCGACGGATTGACGGTCGTCGTCTTCGATTGCAGCAGCTTGAATTTCAGCCTCAGCGTCGAATTGAACGAGATGTTCGTTGCAAGAAAATTGTCGCAGCCGGTCACCGTGGTATTCCCGCCGGCATCGCGCTTGATTTGCGCGATCAGATAAGTGAGCGGCTTGGGTGGATCGGCGGCGTTCCTGCTGATCTGCTCGATGTCGGCCGAAAGAGCGAATTCGCGATTTTCCGACAGCAGACCGACGGACCATGCGCGATCGACAAACTGCCGTGCGAAGCGCTCGAGCCCTGCCGAATTGCAGTCTATCTTGATGTCCGCGTAGCTGAAGTCGCCGACCTCGCCAGGCTTGTAGAGAACCGAAGAACGGTCCGCGACGATCTGCTGAAGATTGGTGTCCTTCCGAGGTGTCTTGTCCAGACAAAGCCACTCAGGAACGTTGCAAGCCGCTCGGCTCGGAGTCGGAAAAGCGGAAATGGCGGCAAGCAGCAACAGAAAGGTCGCGATTCTTGCGAACATGATGCCTCCCAATACGCAATTCCTGATTGAAATGAGCCGCTCGCGTACGCCGCGATATTACAACCGCCGATATGAATTTGAAGGGTCTTTTTGTCAGCGATCCGAAATAGCCGGGCTTGCCCGTCAGCCAAAATCCTCCGGCCTGAGCTCGATTGGCTTGCCGTGCGGCGTGCGATCAGCCGCGTGGTCCCAGGCGTCGCGATAGCGGTGCAGCGTGTCCATCGAGGCAACGCCCTTGCGCGCGACCAATCCCTCCAGCGTGGCGAGCCAGTGCAGGTAATAGGTCTCACCCGTGTCAGGGTCGCCGGCGGCCTGCGCGCGCTTGATCTCGGCGGCCAGGGCCGCTGCCCATTCCGGCCAGGTGAACACGCCGCGCTCGTGCAGCGTCAGGGCCATCGCAAAGGCATGCGCCTCCCAGGGCGCGCGGAACACCGGGCCGTCTTCATCGCGGGGAATGCTCGGGATGGCCGCCGTCGCGGCCGCAGCAGCGCTAGCACTCATCACGCAGGATCCAGATAGGGCTCGAAGGCGTCGATCGAGACCTTCAGCGTGGGATCGCCATCCTCGCCCCAGAGATCACGGCCCTCGAACACGACGGTGTAAAGCCATTGCGGATGTTCGCCGCGCTCCATCGCCGCCGTGTCCGGAAACACGTGGCACCCATGGTTGAGCTCGACGACACCGACATGGCCGCGCACGTAACGCGGTAGCCGCGTGTGCGTCACCGGATGGATGTTCTTGGCCCGCACGCGATCGCCGATGTCGAATTTCGCCGGTGCCGGAGCAGGGCGGGCGAACTTCCCGCGCACCATGATGCGCTCGATCTGGGTGAGATCGAACTTGCCGTGCTTGAGCGCCTTGCCGGGCTGCATCGCGTGGCCGGCAGCGACCTCCTCACGCGTGAGGTAGCCCTTCTCGATCAGCATCTCCTCGAGGCCGAGGAACCATTTCTTGTAATAGGAGCTCGAGAGGTACACGTGCGGCGGCAGCGTCTCGCGATAGTAGCGCGAGGTGTCGATGTTGAAGGCGCCGGCCGCGCCCATCGCGCGCACCATCGCCAGCACGCGCTCTTCCCAATGCGCGTGAAACACCGGCTCGTTCGGCTCGGGCTCGACCTTGCCGAACCCATCCATGCCGCCCATGTCGTGCACGCCGTTCATGACGGCGCTCCCGGCGTCCTGGGGAATCCGGTGCCGATCATGGAATCGCGCGTGACGAGCTCGGCGAGCTGCTCCTCGCTCCAGCCCTCGGTGCCCGCGGGGCGCATCGGCAGCACCAGGAAGCGCGTCTCGGCAGTGGAATCCCAGACCCGGATCTCCATGTCCTTCGGCAGGGTGACGTCGAAATCGGCGAGCACGCCGCGCGGATCCTTCACGGCGCGGGAGCGATAGGGCGCAGCCTTGTACCAGACCGGCGGCAGCCCCAGCATCTCCCAGGGGTAGCAGGAGCACAGCGTGCACACGACCATGTTGTGCCGCTCCGGCGTGTTCTCGACGACGACGAGGTGGTCGCCGACGCGGCTGACATGGCCGAGCGTGCCGATCGCCTTGGAGCCGTCCTCCAGCAGCGCCTTCTTGAACGCCGGATCGGTCCAGGCCTTGGCGACGACGCGCGCGCCGTTATGCGGGCCGATCTTGGTCTCATAGGCCTGGATGATGGCATCGAGCGCGGCGGGCTCGACATAGCCTTTTTCGGTCAAGATCGTCTCGAGCGCGCGCACGCGCAGCTCGGTCTCGGACAGCTCGGAATGGTCGTGATCGTGGTCGTGATGATGTTCACTCATGGCGCGAAGATAGTCCCAGAATCCGGGCCTTGTCGAGGCGAAGACTCTGCTAACATCGCCCCATGGGCCGGGCTTCGCAAACCGCAATAACCGCCGCAATCGCGGCTCTTGCCGCATTGGCGGCGCAGGATGCGCGCGCCGCGAATGGCGCCTATGCAGTCGATGCCGCCGACATCTCCGAGGTCGGGTCCTGCAAGGTCGAGAGCTGGATGTCGGCAGCGAGCGACACGGACGTCCTGGCGGTTGCCAATCCCTCCTGCGTCGTCGATCCCTTCAGGCCGGTCGAGCTCAGCATGCAGACCGTCCGCGCCCGCAGCGACGGCGACTGGAGCACGACGGTGGCCCCGAAGGCCAAGACCAATTTCATCCCGACCGGAATCGGACGCTGGGGATTATCCGCCTATGGCGGCGGATCGTTCGACGTCATGACCGGCGAGGCGCTGTCCGCCTTTGCGGTGATCCCCGCGACCTTCCGCCTGTCGGAGACGATGCGCATCAACGTCAATGGCGGATGGCTGTGGGATCGCACCGTGGATCGCCATTACCTGACTTATGGCGTCGGCTTCGATTGGAAGTTCACCGACACGCTGCAATGGACGATAGAAGCTTATGGCCAGGCCGGAGCGTCCGAGGTCGCGAGCGTCGTACAACCGCGCCTGCAGACCGGTTTGCGCTACCGGCCGAACGAGATATTTTCCGTCGACGTGATCTACGGCCGCAACATCACCGGAGAGAACGCCAACTGGATCACCATCGGGACCACGATTCGATTTCCGGTCCGCGGCAGTGAGCCGGAGCACCGGCGCACCGGGCATCTGTGATCAAGAGCAACAAGAACAGGGGGACTTCCGTTGACCAATTATGTGACGATCGAGAAGGGTCTCGGGCCCGAGGGACGGATCGCGGTGGTGCGCTTCGACCGCGGCGACGGCATCAACGCACTCTCGCCCGAGGCGCTGCGGCAGCTCACCGCGGCGGCGCGCAGTTTCGAGGATGACGCGACGACCTCCGTCGTGGTGCTGACCGGCAGCACCAGCGCCTTCAGCGCGGGCTTCGACCTGAAGGACGCCGAGGGCCGCTCGCGCAAGGAGATGGATCTCGGCACCTTGCGCCGGCACCTCAAGCTCGGGCCGCGCCTCACCCACGCCTGGCAGGAGATGGAGCAGGTCACGATCGGGGCGATCGAGGGATTTTGCGTCGGCGGCGGCGTCGCGCTCGCCGTGGCGCTCGACTTCCGCGTGATGGGGCACGACGCCCATCTGCGCGTGCCCGAGATCGGGCTCGGCATGAACATGAGCTGGCAAAGCATCCCGCGCATGCTGCACCTGATCGGACCTGCCCGCACCAAGCAGGCGGTGATCCTCGCCGACCAGCGCATCAGCGCGGACGAGGCCTATGAATGGGGCCTGGTCGAGCAGGTGACCGACCCCGGCCATGCCTTCGATGCCGCCATGGATCTCGCGCGCAAGATCGCCGCGCAGCCGCCGCTCTCGGTCGCGATGACGAAGCTGACCGTCAACCGGCTCGCGCACGCGCTCGACGATCTCGCCAGCCACATGGACGTCGACCAGTTCGCGCTCGCGAGCTTCAGCGAGGATCACAAGGAGGGCGTCGAGGCGTTCCTGGGCCGCCGCAAGCCACGCTTCAAGGGCCGGTAGACCGATGCCAGGACATTTGATGCCAGGCCATTGATCGCACTTCCGACAGTCCGTATACGCCGCACGGGGACACGAGCAGGCCCGGCCAACGGGCCGCACGAGGCGACGATATCAGAGGGGAGGGCCCATGACCGTCAGTTCGCAGGCGCCTGAGGCAAGCGGATTTCGCTGGAAGCTGGTCGCACCGCTCGCGGTGTGGCTGGTGATCTATCTGTGGCCGGCGCCCTCCGGGCTCAACGTCAATCAGTGGCACTATTTCGCGGTGTTCGCGGCCGTCATCACCGGGCTCATCCTGGAATCGATGCCGGTCGGAGCGGTCGGCTTCATCGGCCTGACCGTAGCGGGCGTTGCCGGCTATATCGATCCCGATCCCGGCAAGTCGCTGCGCTGGATGCTGGCAGGCTTTGCCGAGAGCACGGTCTGGCTGATCGTCGGCGCCTTCGTGTTCTCGATCGGCTATCGCAAGAGCCAGCTCGGACGGCGCATCGCGCTGGTGCTGGTGCAGCGCCTCGGCCGCAACACGCTCGGCCTCGGTTATGCCGTGGCGATGTCGGACTTCCTGCTCGCGCCGGCAACGCCGTCGAACACCGCGCGCAGCGGCGGCATCGTCTATCCCATCATCTCCAACATCCCGCGCATCTACGGCTCCGAGCCGGGCCCGACCGCCGGCAGGATCGGCACCTATGTGATGTGGACGGCGTTCGCCGCGACCGCGATCACGAGCTCGCTGTTCTTCACCGCCCTCGCGCCCAATGCGGCGGCACTGGCGATTGCCAAGAAGACCGTCGGGGTCGAGGTGAGCTGGGGGCAATGGTTCATCGGCTTCGCGCCGCTCGGCCTCCTGCTGATGATCGTGGTGCCGCTGCTCAGCTATCTGGTCTGCCGCCCCGAGGTGAAACGCAGTCCGGAGATTTCCGAATGGGCGGCGAAGGAGCTCGCAGAGATGGGCCCGATGTCGCGCAACGAATGGATCATGCTCGGCCTGATCGTGCTCGCGATGTTCCTGTGGATCGCGGGCTCCAGTCCGGACATCCACGTTCCCGTGCTCGGCTCCAATTTCGTCAACGCCACCACCGTCGTGTTCATCGTGATCTCATTGATGCTGGTGACCGGCGTGATCGAGTTCGCCGACATCGTCAGCGAGAAGAGCGCCTGGGAGGTGTTCTTCTATTTCACCTCGCTGCTGACGCTGGCCTCCGGCCTCAACGAGATCGGCTTCATCAAATGGTTCGCGACCGAATACGCAAAGCCGCTCGCCGGGCTGGCGCCGTCGACCGCGATGCTGCTGCTGGTCGCGCTGTTCTTCTGGATCCACTATTTCTTCTCGAGCATCACCTCGCACGCGGCCGCCGTGCTGCCGGTGGTGCTCGCGGTCGGATCGGGCATCCCCGGTCTGCCGGTCACCACGCTCGCCATGCTCTGCATGTATTCGCTTGGCCTGATGGGCGTGATCTCGCCTTACGCGACGGGGCCGGCGCCGATGTATTTCGGCAGCGGCTATATCGGGAAGGGCCAGTTCTGGGGTTTTGGCCTCATCTTCGGGCTGCTGTACTTCGCCGGGCTGCTGCTGATCGTGTTGCCCTGGTTGCAGATGGGATGAGCCGGGCAGGCGGTTGATATCCCCGGCGAAGGAATATTCTTCTCCGGGGAGGGATTGGGGAATCTTCGTCCATCTCCTCGCAAATATCTGACATTGCAACAAAGACTGGAAAAGGCGATGGTGCGTGCTGCGGTGCAGCGCGTGCCCTTTTTGAGGCGTCTGTTGCTGTTCCGCCTCCCAGTCGCTGATGCGACCCGGCTCTCGTTTGCCTTTTCGGGCGGGCGAGAGAACTATTGTGCATGAAGGCCGTCTCCATGAACGCCCACCAATCGCTCGCCGTCGGACAGCCGATTGCGCCGCCAGAAGCGATGTCACCTGCCGCGGCTGAACCGGACATGATGGTCCGCTTCGTAGGCATCTCGAAGACCTATCCGGCCTATCGCGGCAAGCCCGGCATCAATGCGCTGCAGGACATCGACTTCGCGATTCCCCGTGGTTCCATCACCGGCGTGATCGGCCGTTCCGGCGCCGGCAAGTCGAGCCTGGTGCGGCTGATCAACGGGCTGGAGAAGCCGACCACGGGCCGCGTGATCGTGGACAACAGCGATATTTCGGCGCTGGCGGGCCGCGAGCTGCGCCTCGCGCAACGCTCGATCGGCATGATCTTCCAGCACTTCAACCTGCTGTCGTCGCGCACCGCGGCCGACAACATCGCGCTGCCGCTCGAGATCGCCGGCTGGACCAGGGCCGACATCAAGGCCCGCGTCGCCGAGCTGCTCGCGCTCGTCGGCATCGCCGACAAGCACGACCGCTATCCCTCGGAACTCTCCGGCGGCCAGAAGCAGCGTGTCGGCATTGCCCGTGCGCTGGCGACGCGGCCGAGCGTGCTCTTGTCGGACGAGGCGACCTCGGCGCTCGATCCGCAGACCACGCGCGCGATCCTCGATCTGCTCGCCAGCATCAACCGCGAGCTCGGCGTCACCATCGTGCTGATCACCCACGAAATGTCCGTGGTGCGCCAGCTTGCCAGGGAAGTGGTGGTGCTTGATGCCGGCCGCGTCGTCGAGAGCGGCCATGTCGCCGACATCTTCACGCACCCGAAACATCCGATCACGCAGTCCTTCCTTGCGGAAGTCATCGGCGACAGCCTGCCGGTCTCGCTGGCGAGCCGGATCGTGGCAGAGCCGCCTGTCGGCGGGCAGGCCGTGATCCGCGTCCAGGTGCGCGGGGCAGGGGCCGGCGACACCGTGGTGGCACGGCTCGCCCGCGAGCTCGGCCTCGACGTGGCGCTGCTGTCGGCCCGCATCGACGAGATCGGCGGCCAGCATGTCGGCTCGCTCGTTCTGGGCATACCCGGCCGCGAGGATGCGCAGGCGCGGGTTATGGCCTGGCTCTCTCAATACCAATTCCCGGCGGAGCATCTCGGCTATGTCGCCTGAACTCATCAACCTGATCATCCAGGCCACGGGCGAGAGCCTGTACATGGTCGGCATCGCCGCGCTGCTCGGCACCGTCTTCGGCCTGCCGCTCGGCGTCTTCCTCGCAACCAGCCGGAAGGGCGAGCTGTTCGCGGCTCCGCTCGTCAACCGCGTGCTGGGCGCCATCGTCAATGCGACGCGCTCGACGCCCTTCATCATCCTGGTGGTCGCCATCATCCCGTTCACCCGGTTTGTCGCGGGCACCTCGATCGGCTCGACCGCGGCGATCGTGCCGCTGACGATCGCATCGGCGCCGTTCATCGCCCGCCTGGTCGAAGCGGCCATTCGCGAGGTCGACGGCGGCCTGATCGAGACCGCATCCTCGTTCGGCGCATCGCCCTTGCAGATCGTGCTCAAGGTGCTGATCCCCGAAGCGCTGCCCGGCCTGCTGCTGGCGCTGACGCTCGCGGTGGTCAGCCTGCTCGGCTATTCCGCCATGGTCGGCGCGGTCGGCGGCGGCGGCCTTGGCGACCTCGGCATCCGCTACGGCTATCAGCGTTTCATGCCGGAGATGATGCTGGCCGTCGTGGTCGTGCTGATCGCCTTGGTGCAGCTCGTGCAAAGCGCGGGCGATTATCTGGCGCGGCGGGTCAATCGCCGGCTGCGGCATCGCTGAACCAATTGGCCTGGCGCGCCACGGCAACGTGTTCGATCCCACGAGGCGGGTGCCGTCGCGCGAGCGCGACGCAGCGGCGGTAGGGACGAGCTTGACGCGGTGGAGGTAAAGCTCTGCCGGATGGAACGACGCTGCCCGGCGCTCTTGCACGCCCGGCATTGATCGAAATCAACGCAAAATTGTGCGCATCTCACGATACTCGTTTTCGCGAGGCGCACTCGGCGCGCCCTTCGGGGAGGCACACATGGCACGAATTGCGGCCTATTTCACGACCACCGATGAAGGTCACGACGTTTATCACAATCAGGATGATTGCCCGACCGGCTCGAAGATTTTCACGGAGAACAGGAGCAGCGATGACATCGGCAGCCGGTCGCTCTGTGCGCAATGCGCCAAGCACGGTTACGGCCACTATGAGACCTGGCTCTCCGAACAGGAGGCACAGGGCGAAGCGGCGTTCAAGAAGGAGGCCGAAGCGCTGCAGAAGCTCAGCGACAAACGCGACGCTGCCCGCAAGCGGGAGGATGCCTATCAGTCTTTGAACACGCAGTTTGAAGAGATCGCAAACGAGCGCAAGGCTCTGGAAAGCAACAAGAACCGCACCGCGGAGGAGAGTGAAAAGCTCGCGTCGCTCAAGGTCCAGTATAACGATCTCTATCGGACGCTCCAGTCGATGGCTGCGCAGCACAAGACCGACAGCGACGATCTCGTGCGTCTCGAGGGTGGCAAGAAAGACAAAAGCGGCAAGCTGGACGAAGGTCAGATCAAGAGGCACAAGAAGGCGTTGGACGGGCTCGAGAGCAACAAGGCGCGCTACGGGGAGGCTGCGGCCAGACTGGCGGCGGCCCACGCGGCCGCCGTTGCGGGACGGAGTGACCCCGAGAAGGTGGAGCTGATTGCCGACGTCGTCATGAACGAAGCCAGGGGAGAGGACCCCTACATCAAGAAGTGCCTCGCCTACGCCTACCTCAATTTGACAAAGGGAGACCTGCGGCCTCCACGAGGAGCCGAGATCAGCAATTTCACGCGGAGCGAGAAGCGGTTCGATGATCCCGACGAAGGCGATCAGGTCAAGTACATCAGGAGCGTGGCCGACAGCCTGGAGGCCGTTCGCGCGCGTCTGGATGAACCGAAGAGCGATCCGACCCACGGTGCCAACCACTGGGCCAGCCCGAAGAACTTGAGCAAGAAGAGGCGTGCCGAGTACGAGAGCAAGAGCGGCGAATATGAGTGGCTCAATCGCGCCGTCAAGATTCCGATGAAAGACATTCCGGACGAGACTTTCACGTTCTGGAAGACCGACGATTGAGAGAACGCCACCGATTCCCGAGCGAGCCGCCGACCAGCGCTTGTCGTGTTGAAGCCGGAGCCTGGGTCATGCTGCCACGAGGCTGGCGGAGCAGGGCGCCGACGCACCAGACGGCGCTGGATCCGCGCCGGATCATCCCGCCACCAGTATAGCCACGCACTTCGCGTGCGCGGGCGGCTTGCGTGTCACTGGTGCTCGCGCCTCGTCGGCTGACCATGCTCGTTCAGAATGATTCCAAATCTGCGCGCCTCTCGCCGCGGCTGAGTGCATTCGCCGCATGTGCTGCGCACAGGTCTGGAGAAGTTCTAACCCGGTTCCTATCGCGCTCCGAAATTGCCTGCGTTAGGTCGGGGCATCAAGAACGATACCGGCGAAGCCGGCAGTGCGTGGGGCCTCGAAAGACGTGAGCGACTTACAATTTTCTTCGCGTGGCGACACGCGTCGTCGACAGATTCGGGTGTTCTTCCTCGGGGCGGTCAGCACATTCTCTCTCGTCATTCCCTTCGCTTCCGTGGAGGCCCAGACGCAAATTCCTGCGGTCACCGTCGAGGCGCCGGCGCAGCGCACTCGTCCAGCGGCGACTGCGTCGTCGCGGCGGGCTGCAGCGACGCGAACCGCACGCGCCAATCGCCGCTCGCCGGCGCAACAGGCTGCGCCAACCCAGTCGGCATCATCGAATGGCGCCACAGGCGAACGCGCCAATGGTCCAGTGCGCGGGTTCGTCGCGACGCGAAGCGGCACCGCGACCAAGACCGATACGCCCTTGATCGAAACGCCGCAGTCGGTCTCGGTGATCACGACCGACCAGGTCAGGAACCAGGGCGCGGTCTCGATCGGCGAGGCGCTGCGCTACACCGCCGGCGTCAGCGGCGACGTCAATGGCGGCTCGGACACCCGCTTCGGCGGCCTCCAGATCCGCGGCTTCGACATGACCATGCCGGGCCTCTATGTCGACGGTCTGCGCATTCCCTCCAGCAATTACGTGCATTTCAACGGCCTCGACCCCTACGGCGCCGAGCGCATCGAGGTGCTGAAGGGACCATCATCGGCCATGTATGGCGGCAGCGGCACCGGCGGCCTGCTCAACTACGTGACGAAGCTGCCGACCGCGCAGCAGTTCGGCGAGGTCTCGATCTCCGGCGGCAGCTTCAACCGTTATCAGGGCCAGTTCGACATGGGCGGCCCCGCCAACAAGGAAGGCACCGTGCTGTGGCGCCTGACCGGCGTCGTCCGCGACGGCGAGACCCAGGTCGACTTCACCAAGGACAATCGTGTCTTCATCGCGCCGGCCGTCACCTTCAAGCCGAATGAAGACACCACGCTCACGATCCTCGCCAATTATCAGCGCGACCGGGCGGGGTGGGGCCTCCAGTTCTTGCCGGCCTCGGGCACGGTCTGGCCGAACAATGGCCGCACCATCCCGGTTTCTTTCTTCGCGGGCGTCCCGAGCTTCGATGCGTTCAACACGGAGCTTGCGACCGCCGGCTACCAGTTCTCTCACAACTTCACCGATAACATCACGTTCCGGCAGAACCTGCGTTATGCCTACCAGCACAACGAGGAGAAGGTCTTCTACGGCGCCGGCTACACCAACGAAGCCGCCGGCGACTATGCCCGCGTCGGCAGCTACAGCAATTCGTACATCAACTCGTTTGCGGTGGACAATCAGCTGCAGGGCAAGTTCGCGACCGGCTTCCTGCAGCACACGGTGCTCGCCGGTATCGATTATCGCAACACCAGTTTCCGCGACACCGCCTTCGGCGTGACGACCTCGTCTCCCACGGTCAACGTCTTCAACCCCGTGTACAGCTACGACTACGCCGTGGACACCACGCCGAGCGACAAGACCGGCGTCAAGCAATCGCAGACCGGCCTTTACCTGCAGGATCAGATCAAGCTCGGACGGCTGTCCTTCCAGCTCGGCGGCCGCCAGGACTTCGTGACAACGCAGGTCGACAACGGCATCGCCAACAATTCGATCTCGAAGGATGCATCGGCCTTCACCGGCCGCGCTGCCGTGATGTACAATTTCGACAGCGGCATCGCGCCTTACGTGAGCTACTCGGAATCGTTCCTGCCGGTGCTCGCGACGGCCAGCGGCCAGCTGCTGAATCCTGAAACCGGCGTGCAGTACGAGGTCGGCGTCAAGTACCAGCCGCTCGGCTGGAACGCGCTGTTCACCTTCGCGGGCTTCGACCTGACGCGCGACAACGTCGTCGTCTATGCGCCGCCGACCTATACGGCCTCGCAGCTCGGCCAGGTCAAGTCGCGCGGCATCGAGCTCGAGGGCACGATGTCGCTCGCCGACGGCTGGAACCTGCGCGCCGCCTACGCCTATGTCGATGCCGAGCTGTCGCGGGATCCGGTCAATCTCGGCAAGGCGCCGACGACGGTGCCGCTCAACCGCGCTTCGCTGTGGAGCGACTACACGCTGCAGAGCGGCCAGCTCGCCGGGCTGCAATTCGGCGGCGGCATCCGCTATGTCGGCGCGACCTGGGGCGATGACGCCAACACTTTCAAGGTGCCGTCCGCAACCGTGCTGGATGCGCTGCTCGCCTATAGCAGGGACAATTGGCGGCTGTCGCTGAACGTGACCAATCTGACCGACCTGCGCTATGTCGCCGCGTGCTACGGCGCTGCCTCGGGTTGCTTCTACGCCGAGGGACGCAAGGCCATCGGCAAGCTGACCTATCGCTGGTGAGATCGACGTAACGACGGTCCGGCCCCGGGAGCCGGACCTTTGAAGTGAGACTTGAGCGATGAGAGCGATATTCGGCAGGCTGCATCGCTGGGCGGGACTGCTCACGGCCGGATTCCTGTTCTTCTCCGGCATAACAGGCGCGATCATCTCCTGGGATCACGAGCTCGACGACGTCCTGAACAGTCGTCTGTTCGACGTCTCGACCAAGGGGCCAGCCATTCCCTCGATCGAACTCGCCAGGATGATCGAGCAGCGCGATCCCCATGCGCGCGTCGTCTATCTCTTCATGACGCCGGAGCAGGGTCACTCGCTATGGTTCTTCGTGATGCCGCGGATCGATCCGGCGACCGGCAAGCGCTATCCGCTCGACTACAATCAGGTCTTCCTCGATCCCAACACCGGCGTTGAGCTCGGCCGCCGCTACTGGGGCGCGGTCTGGCCGGTGACGCGGGAGAATTTCGTCTCCTTCCTCTACAAGCTGCACTACACCATGCACATTCCCGAATTCTGGGGCAGCGACCGCTGGGGCATGCGCGTGCTCGGCGTGATCGCCATCATCTGGACCATCGACTGCTTCGTCGGCTTTTACCTCACGCTGCCGTCGCGCCGCCGCGCCAAGGCGGCGCGGGCGCCAGCCGTCGCGCGCCAGCTCGAACGCGGCTTCTGGGCGCGCTGGGCGCCGGCCTGGACCATCAAGACCTCGGGCAGCGCCTACCGGATCAATTTCGACATCCATCGCGCCTTCAGCCTGTGGACCTGGGGCGTGCTGTTCGTCATCGCCTTCACGGCGTTCTCGCTGAACCTCTATTTCGAGGTGTTCTCGCCGCTGATGAAGATGGTGTCGAACTACACGCCGACGCCGTATGAGCAGCGGCCTTATCGCGATCTCGACGATCCCATCGAGCCCAAGATGACGTTCGCCGAGATCGCCGAGCGCGCCGCCGCCGACGGCAAGGCGCGCGGCTGGACCGTTCCGGTCGGCTCGATCAATTACGGCCCGGCCCATGGCGTCTATGCCGCCGCCTTCTTCCACCCCGGCGACGACCACGGCGCGGGCGGCGTCGGCCCGGCGCAGCTCTATTACGACAGCGAGGACGGCCGCCCCATCGGCGAGCGGTTGCCCTGGGTCGGCACCGCCGCCGATATCTTCGTCCAGGCGCAATTCCCGCTGCATTCGGGCCGCATCGTCGGCCTGTTCGGCCGCATCCTGATCTCGATCATGGGGCTCGTGGTGGCCGCGCTCTCGGTCACCGGCGTCGTGATCTGGTGGCGCAAGCGCCGTGCCCGGGTGCGCGTGCGCGAGACCGCGGCGCTGCGCCTGAGCCGGCAGCTCACGCCGGCGGAGTAGGGCCGGCGCACCGGACCTTGCTGATGAACCTCGCCGCAAGGTAAGGGCACAAAGAAGGGAGGTTGCTCCCCGATTCCGGAAATCTGATGAAATCGCTTGCCTTGCTCTGCCTGCTCGTTTTGGCGACGCCCGTCCATGCCGCCACGCCCGAACAGTCCTATCTCGACCTGCGCGATCGCTACATCGCCAAGTTCTCGAAGGCCAAGGAGAGCGAGGAGATCTACAAGCAGCATGATGCCGCCCTGAAGGAGCTGGCAGGCGTGTTGCGCGGCCTGGTCGGACCGGTCGCGATCAAGGGGCTTCCCGCCGAAGGCAAGTCGAACGCTGACACGCTCTTCAAGGGCGATTCGGGCTTCGGCCATCTCGACGGGCTCGGTTTCGCCTCGGTGGGCGACAAGAGGCAGGCCGTGGTGACCACCACGGGACTGCTCAAGCACTGGCTGCGCGAGCATCGCGAGGACGGCATGCCGCAGGAGATCGGCGCGGCCTTCAAGTCCGACCGCTTCTATTATCAGGCGATCCAGGACTCCGCCTTCGCCAAATATGCCGAGCTGCCGATCGCCAAGCCCGCCTCCGCGAGCACTGTCGCTGCCGTGCTGGGGGTGCGCGGCAATGGCGACCTGAAGGGAGCGCCGCACGAGATCGACGTCGTCGCGATCCAGGGCGACAAGGTCTTCTTCCTCGCCGACACCGATGCCGTGAAGACGGCAGAGATCCCGGCCTGCGAGAAGGTCTGGAAGCAGATGATGGCGAAGAAAGTGCCAGAGGATGCCATGGCCAAAGAAGACCAGGCGATGGACGCCTACACCAAGTGCTTCGCCAAGGAAGCACCGAACCAGGGCTGGTACCCAGCGGTCGTGAAGAAGGCGCAGAGCCAGCTGGAGCTGCTGCTATCGCGATAGCGCGACCCCGGCGCTGTTTTCTCCGCGCCAGCGTGGAGCCACTACACGGACAATTCGACCGACCTGCCGGCCGCGTCGATCAGATGCACGCGGTCGATGTCGGCACCCGGCAGCAACGATCTGATCTGGTCTTCCGGCATCAGGCTGAACGCCGTCGACAATGCGTCCGCGGCGGTCGCGCAGCGGGACACGGTCGTCACGCTGCGATAGCGCTGCGCGCAGAGGCCTGATCGCGGATCGAACAGGTGGTTGAAGCGCGCCGCGGGATCGAACTGGCAGCCGTAGCCGCCCGAGGTGGACACGGCGCGGTCGATGATCGGCAGCACCGCCTTCGTGCGGCCTACAAGGTCGGGATCGGCGATGCCGACATCCCAGGGACGTCCGTCCGGACGCGACCCGATCGCGCGGGCCTCGCCCATGTCGACCAGGCTGTGAGAGATGCCATGCGCCCGCAGCAGCTCGACCACCTTGTCCGTGACGTAGCCTTGCGCGATGCCGTTCAGGGTGACCGCCATGCCCTTGGGCATCACGATCCGGTCGCGGCTGATCGACAGCCGGCTGCTGCCGACACGCGCGCGCGCGGCCTCGATCGCGGCGGCCGCAGGGCCGGCCGGATCTGCGTCATCGCGCGCGAAATGGCCGGCATAGAGCTGCCACAGCGGCTGCACGGTGACGTCGAACAGGCCGCCCGTCAGCGTGGAATAGCGCTGCGAGGCCGAGAGCAGGTCGACCATCTCGACGGCGGGATCAAGCAGGATACCGGTCCGGTTCAGCGCGACCAGGGCGGAATCGTCGAGGTAAAGACTGAACAGCCGCTCGAGCCGCCGCGCCTCGGCGCAGGCCAGCGCGATCAGCCGCTCCGCCCGGCTGCGATCTTCGTCGTGGATCTCCATCGTCGCGACCGCGCCCAGCATCGTGCCACGCCAGGTCGCCGGCGCGATCTCGGCACGAACGGGATAACCTGGAGACAACACGCCAAGGCCAGCTGCCGCCGCGCTGATCCGGATGAAGCGTCGGCGCGTCAGGGTTCGCGTCATGGCGTCCTCCTTCCTCGTTCGCCCGGCGGGCTTTCCGCCTCGTCCGCCGCCACGGCAGCGCCGGCGTTCGCCGACGACAAGACGTAGTCCCGGGGCACCTCGTTGAAGCCGACGATCCTGCCGCCGTTCTGCGCGGCGAACTTCTCCGCCGCCGCCCGGTCCGAGAACGGAACGGCCTCGTCGCCGCCCATGCCGCTCTTGACCCGGCTTTCGATCACGAACAACGCCTTGCGCGCCTCGATCCAGTTGTCGGCGCCGGGCTTGTCCCAGTCGGGCGCCTTGCCCATGTCGGAGACGTAGATCGCCTGGATGTCCTTGGGCTCGTCCGGGAGCATGGTGAAGGCGATGGTGTCACGCACCGAGGAGAACCACACCGGCTCCATCAGGCTCGCGGCGAAGATGTGGCCCTTCGGTCCCGGATGCTCCAGCACGTTCATGCCGCAGTAGTGACCGATGTCTTCGGCGGTCATCCGGTGCGGCGGCGGGATCTTCGCGGCCTGCTTCTCGTTGCAGCCCGCAAGCGCGAGCGGCACGAGCAGGGCGAGCAGGAACGTTCGGCGCCTCATAGCTCCCTCCGCGAGAAGGCGAGCGCGGCGAGCCCCAGCGGCAGCAGCGTCCAGCCGAGCAGGGCGGTCAGCAGGACCGGGATGGTCAGGGACGAGGTTTGGGCAAGGCCAGCCATGCCGGCGAAGGTGCTGACATTGGCAAAGCCGGTCAAATTGATCAGCCGATAGGCGTCGGTCGGGTTCGCCAGCAGCATGGCGTTGAGCGCGGCGGCCGAGATGCTGCGTCCCTGATCGAGCGCAAGCACGCCCAGCAGCGCCATGTCGTAGATCAGCACCAGCAACAGCCACAAGCCGATGCAGATGCCGGCGGCCGTTCCGCGGTCGCGCACGAGCGCGCTGACCAGATAGCCGATCGCGACGAACGCGGCGCCGAGCAGCACCGAGGAGCCCACCATCGCCGCGAAGGCCAGGAAACTATCGCTATCGATCTGGCTGCCCGTCGCGGCCAGCGCACCGACCGCCGCGCCGTAGCCGAGGCAGGTCGCAAAGGCGAGGACGGCGAGATGGCCCAGGAATTTGCCGAGCAGCACCTGCCATCGCGCCACCGGATAGCTCAGCAGCAACAGCATCGTCCCGCGTTCCATCTCGCCGACGATGGCGTCATGGGAGATCAGAAGCGCAATCAGCGGAACGAGGAAGATCGTCAGGCTCGACAGGCTGACGACGACCACGTCCAGCGCGCGGACGCCGACATTGCCGGTCGGCGCACTGCCGAGAAAGGTCAGCGACAGTGCCAGCCCGGCGAGCAGGAGCGTCGCGGCGAGCACCCAGCGATTGCGGATGGCCTGGTGGATTTCCTTGGCGGCGATGATCAGGATGTTCATGGCGCCTGCTCCGATTGCCGGAGGAAATGAGCATAGAGCTCGTCGAGGGTCGGCGGAACGACGTCGACGTCCTCGACCGCATTGCCGGCGGCCGTGGCGCGGTGCAGCAGCTCGATCTTCCGCTCCGGCGCGGCATCGATCTCGACGATATGACCGTTCAGGCGGCGGCAGGTCGCGTCTGCGGGAGCCCAGGGCGGCATCTCGCTCGGCGCGAGGCCAGCCACTTTGAGGCGGATCCTGGTGGGCAGCCGGGCGAGACGACGCAGCTCGTCGATCGACCCGTCCGCGACCTTGATGCCGCGATTCATGATGATGACCCGGCCGGCGCGCTCCTCGAGCTCGGTCAGCGCATGCGACGACAGCAGCACGGTCGTGCCCGCAGCGGCGAGCCGTGCGATGATGTCGTAGAAGGTCTGGCGTAATTCCGGATCGAGCCCGGTGGTGGGCTCGTCCAGCAGCAGCACGCGCGGTGCGCCAAGCAGCGCCTGGGCAAGGCCGAGGCGCTGACGCATGCCCTTGGAATAGGTGCTCACCCGGCGGCGGCTGGCGGCGCCCAGCCCGACGGCGTCGAGCAGATCGAGGGCCTTGGCGACAGGCTCCCGCTTCAGCCTGGCGTAGAAGGCCTGGGTCTCGCGGCCGGTGAGGGCAGGGTCGAAGGAGACGTTTTCGGGGAGGTAGCCGAGCTGTCGTCGCCCCGCGAACTCGCCGGCGGCAGGATTGTCGCCGAGAACCTCGATGGCGCCGCTGGTCGGCCGGATCAATCCCAGCATGAGCTTCATCAGCGTGGTCTTGCCGGCCCCGTTGTGGCCGATCAAGGCGACCAGCTCGCCCTGGCCAAGCGCGAATGACGCGCCGCGCACGGCCTCGACGCGGCCATAGGTCTTGGTGACGTCGCTGACGCGTACCGTGCTGGTCATCGCGTCTCCTTCGGCGCAGGAATGCGCGGCGGCGACACCAGCGGATGGCTGTCGACCACACCGCCCGGCAGCAGCGCCGGAAACTGCGCCTGCGCCCAGCGGATCACCTGGACAGCTGGGCTATTGATCAGGACCTTCGCGGCGGGTGCCGTCCACAACACGCGGTCGATGAGGTCGTTCGGCCGGTACGCCGTGTCGGCGATGCCGTCTCCGTTCAGGTCGAATGCCGGATTGTCGCTCCAGTAGTTGCCGCGGCCGCCGGTCGACCAGTCGAGGTGGCGGGTGCCGACATATTTCACCTGGTTGGCGTTGCTGACGAAGGCGTTGCCGGTGATCTCGTTGCCTTCGGAGCCGGCCGTGAAGTGCACGCCGATGGCGCAGCGCTCGAACCAGTTGTTGCGGAACTTGTTGTGATTGGTGTTGTAGATGAACACGCATTTCTCCGGGCCGCTCTTGAGCGTGCTCTCCCGTTTCGCCTGCGGGAGCATGCCTCGCTCGTCGTCGGGACTGTCTTGCGTGCCCTGTATCGTCGAGCTCAGGGGGCCGCCGATTACCCGGTTGTCCTCGATCTGGGCATAGTTCGCGTAGTTGAAGAGGAATCCATAGTCGCGGTCGTGGTCGGAGGAATTGCCGCGGATCACCAGGCGGTTCGAATACATGATGGCATATCCGACATGGTTGCCGACCGAGACGTTGCCGCTGATTTCGCTGTCGTTGGTGTACATGTAGTGGACCGCGAAGCGGACCTGCTCGAAGCGGTTGTCGACGAAGCGGTCCTTGCTGCTGGAGATCGAGAAGATGCCGTCGCGGCCGTAGCGGAACATGTTGTTGGCGATGGTGACGTCGGGCGCGTTCCACAGCGAGACGCCGTTGCCGGCCTCACTGAGACGGACCCCGTGCAGGCCCTCGATCTCGTTGCGGACGACGCGGGAGCCCCTGGCGCCGTGCACATAGACGCCGAACAAATTGCCCACCAGGCGGTTGCCCTCGACCGTCGCGCGTTCGGCCGTCTTCTGCAGGAAGATTCCGGAATTCATGGCCTGAAGATCGCGGCCGGAGGCCCGGATCGTCAGGCCACGAACGGTGACGTCGGGCGCGGTGACAGTGATGACGTTGCCGGAGCCGTCTCCATCAAGCACCGCCTCGCGGCTCCCGATGAGTTGCAGGGGACGGTCGATCCGGATCGAGCCGTGATATTCGCCGGGCGCGAGCGCGATGACGTCGCCGGCGCGCGCACCGTCCAGCATGGCTTGCAGCGACTGGCCGGGCGCAGCCGTCAACGTCGCCGCATGGGCGAAGCCGGACAATCCGGCGGCGACGAGCGCCGCCGGACACATGCGTAACGGTAGACCCATGAGGTCGCTCCGATCAGACCGGCTTCAAGCCGGCATCAAACTGACTTGGGCTCGACGAACATCCGGCCTTTCATCTCCATGTGCATGGCGTGGCAGAACCAGGAGCAATAGTACCAATAGACGCCCGGCTTGTCGGCCTTGAACGAGACGGAGGCGGTGGCCATCGGTGCCACTTCCATCTGGATGCCGTAGTTCACGATGCAGAAGCCGTGCGTGAGATCCTCGACTGCGTCGATGTTCGTCACGAAGACGGTCACTTCGTCGCCTTGCTTGACCTGGAACTGTTCGAGGCCGAACGCCGGCGCGGTGGACGTCATGTAGACGCGCACCTTGATGCCGTCGCGAATGATCTTCGAGTCCGCTTCCAGATTGATGCCGTCCGCCTTGGCCTGCTTGACCGCATCCGCAAACATCGGATCCGCGCGGTCCCAGATCGAGATCGGATTGATCTTGGAGCGGTGGACGATGGTCGCGTCGTGCGGCTCGGCGAAGCTCGGGCCGTCATGCACCAGCTTCATCTGGTCGCCCGAAATGTCGATCAGCTGATCGTTCTCCGGCTTGAGCGGCCCGACGTTCAGGAAGCGATCCTTCGAGAACTTGTTCAGCGAGATCAGCCATTTTCCGTCGGCCTCCTTGGTCTGGCCCATCGAGGTATGGTTGTGGCCCGGCTGATAGTGCACGTCGAGCTTCTGGATGATGGGATTGACCTTCTCGCCCTTGAAGGCCCGCTTGGCGAGGTCGATGTTCCACTTGCAGACCTGGCTGTCGAGGAACAGCGTGGTGTAGGCGTTGCCCTTGCCGTCGTAGGCGGTATGCAACGGCCCGAGGCCAAGCTCGGGCTCTGCGACGACGACGTCGCGCGGCTTGATCTTGTCGTCGAACAGCTGGTCGAACAGGCGCACGTCCATCACGGTCACGGTCGGCGAGAGCTTTCCGGCCGCCACGATGTGGATGCCGTCGGGGGCCGTGTTCATGCCGTGCGGATTGTTCGAGACCGGCACGTAGCGGGTGTAGGCCGAGCCCTTGCGGCCGTCGATGACCGGCACGCCGTTCATTTCCTTGAAGTCGCCCTTCTTCACGGCCTCTTCGATCCGCTTGATGTTGAAGATGACGACCCAGTCCTGCTCGCTGGCGGTCATCTCCGCGAGCGTGACCCCTTCCTCGCCGTTGTAGCAGGTCGCGAAAGCGTATTTGCCCTGGTAGTCGGCATCGACATTGTCGAGGTTGCCGCTGACGATCACCTGCCAGGCCACCTTCATCGTGTCGCCGTCGACCGCGCTCAGGATCGAACGATATTGCTTGGGATCGTCGAGGACTTTGCCGTCGTTGGGCAGGGGCACGCCATCCTCGCCGTTGGCGAACACGTAACCGGTGCGCGGATATTTCTGCACCCGCAGACCATGGACGGTATGCTGGTTCGGCAGTTCGACGATCTTGTCGCATTTCATGACGTCGAGCCGCACCCGCGCGACGCGGCTGTTGGCCTTGTCGTTCATGAAGGCGTAGCGTCCGTCGTAGGTGCCGTCCGTGAACGAAATATGGGGATGGTGGAGGTCACCGTTCGTGTAGGTGCCGCCGCGGGTCTTCAGGAATTCGCGGGTCGCGGGCTGCAGTCCCTCGGTCAGAACCTTGAGGCTTTCATTGGTCTGGCCCCAGCCGGTCGCGCTGCAGCGGTTGAACACCGGAACACGCATCAATTCGCGCATCGAAGGAAGGCCGACGATGCGCATCTCGCCGGACTGGCCGCTCGAGAAGAACACGTAATATTCGTCGAGCTCGCCGGGGGCGACCTCGGTCTTCAGCACGGCCGACCGGGCAGGAGGGGCCTTCGGTGCAGCCGCCTTGGTCTGTGCATCCGCAGACGAGACGAAGCCCCCGTCCTTCAGCGCCACGCCGCCGGCAAGGCCGACGCCCGCCGCGACCGCCGTCGTTCCCAACACTGTTCGACGGCTGACGCCCTTGGCCTGTTCGTTCTCGCTCATGATTGCCTCCTCGGCTTTCGGTTCAGTTAGGTGGTGGAGAGACAGTGGGTGACACGCCAACAGGCTTGCCGCCGGCGGTGATGACCGTTGCGGGACCCTTGCCGCCTGAGCGCATCGTGGGGGACGACATCGCCGCGAACTTCTCGCGCTTGAGCCGCACCTGGATCATGTGCGGGCAGCGGTGATCGTCGTGATAGAGTTCCTGGCAATGCATGCAGTAGATGCACTCATTGACGTTGATGTGACCCTCGGGATGGATCGACTGCACCGGGCATTCCTTGGCGCAGCGTTGGCAGGGTGATCCGCATTCCTGCCAGCGGCGGAGCCATTCGAAGGTCCGCATGCGGCCGGGAATTGCCAGCGCCGCGCCGAGCGGGCAGAGGTAGCGGCAGAAGAAGCGCTCGATGAAGAGGCCGATGACGAGCAGGGCGACGGCATAGGCGACGAACGGCCAGCTCCGCGAAAACTTCAGGATGATCGCAGTCTTGAACGGCTCGACCTCGGCGAACCGCTCGGCCATGTCGACCGAGTAGAGCGACAGGCCGAACAGTCCGAGGAAGATGATGTATTTGATCGGCCAGAGCCGCTCGTGCAGTCCCCACGGCACCGTTATCTGCGGCACCTTCAGCCATTTCGCCGCCGTGTTGGTGAGCTCCTGGAGTGCGCCGAAGGGACACAGCCAGCCGCAGAATGGGCCGCGGCCCCAGAACAGAAGCCCGCCCGCCGTTGCGGCCCACAGAATGAAGATCAGGGGCGCTGCCAGGAAGAACTCCCAGCGGAATCCCGTCACCAGCGCATTGATGAAGGTGACGACGTTGACGACGGAGAGCTGCGCGTTGGCGTACCAGCCGAGCCAGACCAGAACGAAGGCGAGATAGCCTCGTCGTACCCAGGTGTACAGCACCGGGCGGCGCACGAGCAGGTTCTGAAAGAAGAAGATGCCGGTGAGGGCGGCCAGCATGAACGCGGTGATGCCGATCGAGACCGTGCTCGACCGCCAGATCCGCATCCAAAGCGGCTCGTCTACCTCAGCAGGCGGTGTGATCGCCGCCTTTGCCTGCGAGGGTGAAGGCGCCGCGCTCTCCGGCACAGTCAGGGCGCGCTGCTCGCGACGAATGTAGCCGTCGGGCAGGGTGTAGTTGAGATCGAAAGTCAGGAATGCCTTGTCGCGGCCGCCGAGGCTCCGCTGCACCAACAGCTGAACCTGCCAGGGCAGCGTCGGATCCAGAGTGAACTCAGGCGGGGTGACGAACAGGCCGATTTCCCTGAACTCGGGCGCGCCGACCGCGTCCAATGCTCCAAGGCGCGTATGATTGCGATCGCGGAAGCGGGTGCTGTTGCCCTCCTGCAGGATCTCGATGCGATCGAAGATGCCGCCGCGGACATAGGCCGATCCCTTGAAGGAGTAGGGGCCGTTGCCGGCGACGATGATCGCCTGCTGCCCCGGCTTCAGGCCGTCCTTCAGCCGCCGATAGCCGTCGTCGCCGAGCAGGCTGCGGCCGATCGTGGGCGCGCTCACGAGCGCGACATAGAGGTCGACGAAGGTGTCGTCGGCCTCACCCGGTTCGGGGTACTGGGTCGCCGTTGCGCTGCCGGATTTTGCAAAGGCGTCGTTGATGTCGCCGACGCTGAGATGAAGCCGGCGTATCGAACCGTCGCCGACGAGACTCTCCCAGTCGCGGACTTCACTGTGTTCGAGATCGAGCGTCTTGATGACGGGGGGCAGGGCTGCCGCAACCGCTGCGCCGCCGACGGCGCCAACGCGACCGCTTCGGATCAGCTTGGACGCGGCGCGGACGATACTGTCGCCCATCACCAGCACGGTGACGGTTGCGCCGCTCACGATGTCGACCTGCGGCGGCTTCTCGGCACCACTTGCGACAGGCTTCATGTCCTTCCCGATCAGGCCATTCACGGCGGCGACGATGCGGGCTTCCGGAATGCCGACCAGCACGATCGGCTCCTTGTGATCGACGAGCTTGATGCCGGTGATGACGCCCTTCGGATCGATCCCGGCCAGCAGGTGGATCGGTTTGCCGGAGTAGCCGACCGAATTGGCCAAATCGGAGTTGAGGAAGACAAAGCCCTGGAGCTGGTCACCGCGGTACACCGGCACGATGGGCGGATCGCCTTGCGGCGGGCCGAAACGATCCGCTCCCGGGAAAAAGTCCGCAGGTGTGATCTTCGGCAGGTATGTCGGTAGATCGCCGGCGGCGCATGCGGGCGAAATATAAGTCAGACACAGCAGTAGCACACCTGCGAGCGCAAGCGCTGCACGTCGTGCGAAGGCGGTGTCGTCATCCGGACGCTTCAACATGTCGATTCAAATGCAATCTGCGCGACCAACCGGGCCGCGCGCGCCTTGATATCTTCGTCGATGATTTGTCGCCGCTGACGTGCAACACTCATCGCGTACGACTGCCTCTGTCAACCCCGTGGGCGAGATTTGTGTTCGCGAGGAACCGGACCGGAAGTCTGCATGTGGAGTCCTTGCTATGCCATTTCTACGCACGTCATTGCTCAGTGCCGAGCCCGCCGGTGTATTGGAGTCGCTCGACGAGCTCTTTGCGCTAGCGCATGCAATGGAGCAGGAAGCAGCCGACAAGTACGAGTCTCTGGCCGAAGATATGCGCGGGCAGGGCAATGATGATCTGGCGGAGGTGTTCGCGCGACTCGCGGACGCCGAGCGCGAGCACGCGGACAGTGTGACGCAGTGGTCGCAATCGCGCCGCGGCAAGCGTCCGGATCCCGCCATGGTGCGCTGGGAAGCGCCCGAAACACTCGCCCCTGAAGCTGCGGCCGAGGTGAAAACGTCACGATTGATGACGCCCTACCGCGCGCTCGCCATGGCAGTCCGCAACGAGGAGCGTGCTTTCGCCTTCTGGTCCTATCTGGCAGCCTTCTCGCATGATCCCGAGGTCAAGAAGGCGTCCGAAGCGATGGCCAGGGAGGAACTTGGCCACGTGGCGGCGCTACGGAAGGAGAGGCGGCGCGCTTATCATCGCGAGCACGACCTGGTCAGTGCGGAAGTGTCGTCAGCGCCTGGGTCGTCGCATGTCGATGCACAGCGGCTCGAGCTGCGCCTCGTTGCCCAGCTCGACGACATGGAACCGCGTCTGAACGGGCCAACCGCGGCCCGAATCCGGGATTTGCGCCAGCAATCGATCGAGATGGCCGCCGCCGCCGCCGGCTTCGGCAGCTTTCCCGCATCCATCGAACGCAAGGGCCCATTGGAGATCGCCGAAGCGCTCGTCGACGGCTACCTCGACGGTGCCGAGCGGTCGAACGACTCGGCCCGTCTCGAAAGCCTGCAGCGGCTTGCCGAACGCGCGATCTCGCGTCTGGCCTGGCTACGCTCGCTTGCGGCCGAGTGACGCGCTTACGGCAACCATCAGAACTTGCAATCTTATCCATTGGGAAAGCGGCCATGCATCCGATTCATCGTGAAACGCATCTCATTGAGCGTATCGGCTGGCTGCGTGCTGCCGTGCTGGGTGCGAATGACGGCATCATTTCGACTGCCAGTCTGGTTGTAGGCGTCGCTGCGGCTGCCAATTCCTCCGGCGAAGTACTGGTGGCAGGGGTCGCAGGGCTTGTCGCCGGAGCGATGTCGATGGCCGCCGGCGAATATGTCTCGGTCAGCTCTCAGGCCGATACCGAACAGGCGGATCTGGCCCGAGAGCGCAAGGAACTCGCCGATACACCCGAGTCCGAGCTAGACGAACTGACAAAAATCTATGTTGATCGCGGTGTCGAGGTCGCTTTGGCCCGGCAAGTTGCTGAGCAATTGACAGCGAAGGATGCATTCGCTGCGCATGCAAGAGATGAGCTGGGGCTGTCGGCCCATGTAGTCGCCCGACCGGTGCAGGCTGCATTGACCTCTGCTCTGACGTTTTCGGTCGGCGCAGCGTTGCCGATCGGCATCGTGCTGCTTGCCCCCTCAGGTTCAACATCCCTGATCGTGTCTGGAGGCTCCCTATTTTGCCTGGCGTTGCTCGGGGCTCTCAGCGCTCGCATTGGGGGCGCAGGCATTGTGAAGCCAACGCTACGAGTCACGTTTTGGGGGGCCATCGCGATGGCCGCCAGCGCCGGCATCGGCGCGCTCGTAGGGCACGCAGTCTAGTCGCGATTCCTAATTCGCTACTTGCGGTGCTGCAGTTCGCCGACGATGGCATCGCACTCGAGAGTAGTTCGCACCCTGTGTTGTACCTGAAAGTTATCCCCTCGCTGTCCCCAACGATCGTCAAGAAGGGGGTCTTCGGCAAAATCGGGCAGTGGGGATTCGGAGTGAACACCTCGCTTCCTGTAGCGTTCGATCGCAAGCCAGGCGCGTCTCTTCACCTAACCCTACGCGCTTGCCGGTCACCGAATGATCACGGGGACACAGCGGGCGACATCAAGGACCGAGCGGATGCTGGCGGCCAGGAGAATAAAGCGACACTTCTCGTTAGTCCGATGAGCTACAGCTCAATTTTGGGTAGGACGCAGATGCGACGGCGGGCAACCGACATGACGGGCGAAAGCGACGCTGAAACCGCTTGCCGACTGATAGCCGCAGGCGAAGGCTATCTCCGAAATCGAGACCCCTTGGCTGATCATTTCTTTGGCCAGCGCCATCCGCCATTTGAGAAGGTATTGCATTGGCGGTAGGCCGACGACCTCGCAGAAGCGCTGTGCGAAGACCGATCGGGATGCGCCGGCGGCCTTCGCCAACGTGGCGACCGACCAGTCCCGGGACGGATCCTGGTGTAAGGCTTCCAGGCATGCAGCGATCTGCGGATCGGCAAGACCGGCCAGCAGGCCGGGGTTCACGTTCGCCTGCGCCTCGCCCTGGTAGCGCATGACCTCGATCAAAAGGATTTCCAGCAGACGTTCGATGACCAGGGCGGAGCCCGGTCGACCCTCCCACGCTTCCGTGCCGAGCATCTTCAGGAGCGACGCCACGCGTGTTGCGCCCGATGTCGCAAAACCGATCTCGACCACGGTGGGGAGTATGTCCTTCAACAGTCCCAAATGCGTGCGGTCGAACGAGAAGCGGCCTCCCAGCAGCTTCAATGTGGGAGCCGTGCTCGATGGATCGGTGACGATCGACCGTGCCGACGGGTTGGATTGAGGAGGCTGGAACCTGATCGGCTTGGTCTCCTCGCTGTCCCCCATCATCCATTCTTCAGGCGCCGTCATCATCAGGAAGTCGCCGGTGACCATCGTGCGCGTCGGTCGGCCAGGAAGCTGAAGCCTGGCGTTTCCCTCGGTGACCAGAACGAAAATCGTGTCCTGGAGCGAGGGATAGCGAATGGCCCATGGGCCTCGCGTGTCGAGCTGCTTCCAGAGCAGCGCGCGCGGTTTGAGGAGCCGGACGACCTGGGTCAGGGGATCGGAAATAGGACGATCTCGAAAGAATTGCGGACGCCTCGATATAGAGCATCCTGAAAGCCGTCGCTAGGGTCTCGCTCAGGATGACCCTAGAAGAGTAGGTCGATGAAGAGCCTTGCTGACGGCTTCGAGGCGCAATGGATCGACGTCCATGCGCATTTCATGGTCCCGCAGACCGAAGAGGAGCTCAAGCGAAGTGCCACCGCGCGCTGCGAGCGATGCTTCCTGGCTCCCGAGCTTTACCAGTGGACTGCGGAAGCCGCGATCGCACACATGGATGGCACCGGTATCGCCATGCAGATGCTGAGCAACATCCCGAAGTCTCTGAAGGCCCTTCAGCTGTCGAACGAACATGGCGCATCGATCGTTGCTCGCTATCCGTCCCGCTTCGGACTTCTGCTTGCCCTCCCCACGGACAATCCGGACGCTTGTCTTGCGGAGATCGATCGCACGGAGAAGCTGAAGGCGGACGGCTTCGCCGTAACTTGCCGTTACAATGACGTGTACCTGAGCGACATCAGGCTCGAACCGGTTTGGCAAACACTGCAGCGGCGGCAGGCGACAGTTTTCGTGCACCCGGACGCCTACGGCGAGCCGTCAATGGGACGTCCGACGGCTCTGCTGGAAGTGGCGTTCGAGACCACGCGAACGGTGATCGACATGCTGTATGCCGGCATCTTCCGTCGCTATCCGAAAATCAAATTCGTCATCGCTCATTGCGGCGCCGCCCTGCCGGCGCTGGCGGGACGTCTTTTGCTGTTGGGCACGGAAAGCTGGGTCCCCAACCCGCAAGGCATCACCAAAGCCGAGATGAAGGCGCAATTGGCGGCGCTCTATCTCGACACAGCAGCGACGGGATCGGCGAACAGCCTGGCGCCCGCCCTTGCGATGACGACGGCCGATCACCTCGTCTACGGCTCCGACTGCGGCGTGCTGTGTTCGAGCGAGGCCACCATGCAGGAAAATATTCGGTCTCTGAGAGCATTCCCGGGTTTGACGAAGCTGGAGATCGACGAGATCGGCCGCGCCGGGGTGAAACTGTTTCCGTCGATTGCAGCGCGGGTTCAGCCGGTCTGTGAGGCGGTGGAATAAGCCGAGTGTGCCGCTTTGATCCAATCCCCTTCTGATCCGGAACATGGCTGACATGAGCCTGAAAGCTCCCAGCCACGAGGAATTCGAGCACCTGGCGTCCGAGCTCGGCTTCTCGCTGCGCGCGGCGGAGCGCGACACGTTTCACAGCATGCTCTCCGGCAATCTCGAGCTCATGAAATTGTTCGATGTCGAAGTGACGGACGTCGTGCAGCCCCCGCGATATCCCCGATCGGCAGGCTACAGACCAGATCACGGCGAAGATCCGCATCATGCCTGGTACGTCAAATCGGAGGTAAGGGGCGCAGCAGAAGGGCCGCTCTCTGGCCGTACCGTTGCGTTGAAGGACAATATCTGCCTGGCCGGCGTTCCCATGATGAATGGCTCGTCGACGCTCGAAGGTTACGTGCCCGATTGCGACGCCACGGTAGTGACGCGGATCCTCGAAGCCGGCGGCACCATTCTCGGCAAGGCCAATTGCGAATTTTTCTGCTTTTCGGCGGGCAGTCACACCAATGCGACTGGCCCGACGCACAATCCGCACCGGCGCGGATATAGCGCCGGAGGCTCGTCATCGGGATGCGCTGCCGCAGTCGCGGCAGGCGAAGCCGACCTCGCCATCGGCTGCGACCAGGGTGGATCGATCCGCGCACCGGCATCTTTCTGCGGCATCGTCGGCATGAAGCCGACGCACGGTCTCGTGCCTTATACGGGCATCATGCCGATCGAGCCGACGCTCGATCATGCCGGCCCGATGACGCGCACCGTCGCCGACAACGCGCTGCTGCTGCAGACGCTTGCGGGTCCGGACGGCCTCGATCCGAGACAATGCACGGGCGCGTCGGGCGACTACCTTGCCGCCCTGTCTGCCGGCGTCGCCGGCATGAAGATCGCGCTCGTTCGGGAGGGGTTCGGCCTGCCTGTCTCGGAGCGCGACGTCGATGCCGCAGTGCTTGCGGCGAGCGACGTCTTCAAGCGGCTCGGCGCCGCCGTCGAAGAGATATCCATCCCGATGCATGCGACCGGCCGGACGATCTGGCGCGCGATAGCCGGTGAGGGCGGCACGAATACCCTGATGAAGGGAAACGCGTTCGGCACCGGCTGGCGCGGGCTGTACGTGACGAGCCTGCTCCAGGCCCACTCGCATTGGCGCGAACGCGCCGACGAACTGCCGCCGTCGCTGAAGCTGTCGATGCTGACCGGGCATTATCTTTCGAAGCGCTACGGCGGGCTCTACTACGCGCGAGCGCAAAATCTGAATCGCAGCTTGCGTGCAGCCTATGACGAGGTGCTCTCGGGTTACGACCTCCTGTTGATGCCGACGACACCGATGAAGGCTGGCCCGATGCCTGCGGCTGATGCGCCTCTATCGGAATTGATCCGGTTGTCGGGGGTGCCGCTCGCCAACACGATGCAATTCAATTGCTCCGGCCATCCCGCCATGTCGATTCCCTGCGGCGAAAGCGATGGCCTGCCGATCGGCATGATGCTGGTCGGAAAGCACTCTGGAGAATCATCGATCTATCGCGCAGCCGCGGCCTTCGAGGCCCGTCGCTGAGCGTTCCAGGCAAACGGTTCGGGGCTTTTGAAAGAGGGGGATATTCACCATGGCGTCAACCAACATCGCACGGCGGTCCGCCTTTGCCAGCCTGATCGGGACATGCATCGAACTCTATGATTTCTACATCTATGCGACTGCGGCGGCGATCGCATTTAACACTCTGTTCTTTCCGACCTACGATCCGGTTGTGGGTACACTGCTGTCGTTCGCGACCTTCGCCATTGGCGCCATCATGCGCCCTTTGGGCGGAATGGTCTGCGGCCATTTCGGCGATCGCATCGGGCGGAAGTCGATGCTCGTCTTCACGCTGATGACGATGGGCGTCTCGACCTTCTTGATCGGTTTGCTGCCGACCTACGGACAAGTGGGAATTCTGGCCCCCATCATGCTGGTGATCCTTCGTACCGTTCAGGGATTTGCCTTTGGCGGGGAGTGGGGTGGCGCGGTGCTGATGTCCGTGGAGCATGCACCTGCCGCCCGAAAAGGCTTCTACGGCTCGTTCACGCAGATGGGCTCGCCCATCGCCTTGTTCTTGTCCACCGGGACCTTTTCGCTCCTGTCGACACTTCCTCAGGATAGTTTCCTGAGCTGGGGCTGGCGGATCCCATTTCTCGCCAGCGCGCTTCTCGTGATCGTCGGCATGATCATGCGAATCGGATTGGTCGAGTCGCCCGAGTTCGCCGCTCTTGCCAAAAACAACGAGCTCTCGAAGCAGCCGGTCACCGAGGTTTTCCGTCAGAATTGGCGGGCCATCCTGATCGGAACCGGGGTTGTCCTGAGCACCGTGGTCGCATTCTACGTGCAGACGCTGTTCGTCGTATCCTATGCGGTGCAATCGGTCGGAATTCCGCGACAGACAGTGCTTAATGCCGTGCTGGTCGGATCGGCCTTTACGCTGTTTATCATTCCAATTTTTGCCCTGCTGTCGGATCGCTTCGGACGCAAACCGATCGCTCTGTTCGGCGCTCTGATGACTGTTGGTGGCGCTTTCCCGTTCTTTGCTTTGGTCCGCTTCGGCACTTTCGAGGGCGTTACGGCGGCAGTTTGCATGGCCTTGTTTGGTACGAGTGCGCTCTATGCCGTGCTTCCGGCCTACGTCTCGGAATTGTTCAACCCGCGGGTCAGATATAGTGGAATATCGATCAGCTACAATTTCGCCTCCGGATTGATCGGAGGTTTCAGCCCTGCAATCAGCGCTGCTCTGTTTGCATGGGCCGGCGCAACGTGGCCGATCGCGCTCTATCTCATGGGCATCGGCTGTATCAGCGCATTGTCGCTCTGGGGCGCTCGACATTTCGTCGCGCAAGCCACCGAAGACGAGCCCGATTTGGCGCTGGCGAGTCAGGTGCGCCCATGAACCGGCGTGAATTGTTGGCTGCGGCTGCTGGAGGTTGCCTTCTTCCACTGTCCACCCGAGCTGACGCGACGGTGATGCGTCACGTGCCCGCTACCCCGCCGAACTGGAGAACGATCGCGATGGAAGCCGATGCCCCTCAGCCGGATGTGAACCTGTCGAACTGGAGGCAATCGCCTCAAAATCATCGCGCGTTCCATCACCTCCCGTCCGAAATCGCAACAGCACGCGTCCGCTCCGGTAGCAACGTAGCCCGGTTTCCGAGCTCATCGGAGTCCATCGAGGCGTTTTCGCTCCGGTTACCCAATGGCTCGTCCATGGGCCTCGAGCCGTTTCTGGCGGCGACGTCGACCGACGCCATGATCGTGCTGCACGACGGGCGGCTTGTTTACGAGGCTTATCGCAACGGCATGGAGCCCAACTCGCACCACATCGCGATGTCCGCGACCAAGGCTGTCATAGGGCTGTTGACGGAGATTCTGGCGGCGGATGGAGCAATCAAGCTCGATAGGCCCATCACCGCCTGTGTGCCAGAGGTCGCCAACTCGCCCTACGCAGCGGCGCGCGCGAGGGACTTGCTCGACATGCGCGTCGCTGTTCTTTTCGACGCGACGCAGGAGAAGAGCTACGCACGATCGGTCGGATGGGAGCCGCCCGGCGATCCCAAGACAGATATCCGGAGCTTTCTCTCCCGGCTCAGTGGCCCGGCTTGGCCATGCGGGGGCGGCTTTACCTACCATTCCGCAAACACCGATCTGCTTGGATGGGTCATCGAGAGAGCAACCTCCGCGAAGGTGCAAGACCTGCTGTCCGAGAAATTATGGGCTCCGATAGCGAGCGATGATGCCGAGCTCACCCTGGATTGGGACGGCTTTGCCCGCAGCGCAGGCGGGCTCTGTGCAACGGCCCGCGACCTGGCGCGGCTCGGGCAGGTGGTTTGCCTCGACGGTTCCTCCGGCAGCGCGCAGATCTTCCCGAACCACATCGTGCACGGTCTTGCGACCGGCGGTGATCGCAAGGCGTGGAGCTCCGGTCAGTGGGGTGAATCGTTCGCTCCCATCAGCCGAAGCATGAGCTATCGCAGCGGATGGTATACGGTCGACACCGATCCGGAAATATTGTTCGCGATGGGCATCCACGGTCAGAATCTGTTCGTTGATCGCAAGAACAAGATCGTCATGGCCAAATTCTCATCCTGGCCGCAACCCGTCGATGGTCGAACGATGTGGCTGACGCATGCCGGGTTTGACGAGGTGCGCAGGTGCCTGCGATCGAGCTGATGACGCCTCGGCACTAACCTTGCCTCATGCGGCCGGGAGTAGGGTGGTGATCGACCTCCACGGCAGGCTCGAACTGGTCCGTTGCCCTAGCGTGTACGGCCGCCGTGCGCCGCGTTGACTTCCAGGTTGAGCTGACCCGCCTCAACGCGGCTTGGGCGGACCTGGACGCCACCGCCTTGCCGAATGGCGACGCCGAGATCCAGCATCGGACGTCTCGAGCTTCGAGGTTCCTGTTTGTCCGTCCTGTTCTGGCACCATGAAACCCTGCAGTCGTGCTCTCTAGCGGGAGTCGGAATAGGGCTCACCAGACTCGACGACCGCGACTTCCATGATCGTGCTGGTCTTATGTGGAGGACCATCAGGCAAAGGGTCAATACCCGATTCGCATAAGGAATATTATGGAATATATTTATATACAATCAGATCAAATATTTAGGCGACACTCCTATCATTTTTCCTTCGCTTCCGGCCGTTTTCGGTACTCGTACCGATCGTCATCTCCGCACTTGACGGCTACTGTGCATGGGGTTGTTTTTCAAATTTTGCATCCGGCCCATCTCGCCGAAAGCCGATATTGCCGTCACCTTGTCCGGCTGCAATAAGCGAGACCTCGCGAGATCGCAGATGACCTTCTGACCTGACGTCCGTATAGGTTTGCATCTCAGAACAACAACAAACCTTCCGAGGAAGCAGACCCATGGTCTTTTCGACGCGCTTTTCCCGACGCACGCTTCTCAAGGCCTCCGCCGCGACCGCGGTCCTGGGCGGCCTCAGTGCGCCCCATGTGGCCCGCGCCCAGAGCGCCGAGTTCACCTACAAATACGCCAATAACCTGCCCGATACCCATCCGCTGAACGTCCGCGCCAAGGAGATGGCGGCGGCGATCAAGAGCGAGACCAACGGCAAGTTCGACCTCCAGATCTTCCCGAACAACCAGCTCGGTTCCGACACCGACATGCTGAGCCAGATCCGCTCCGGCGGCGTCGAGTTCTTCACGCTGTCCGGCCTGATCCTGTCGACCCTGGTGCCGGCGGCGTCCATCAACGGCATCGGCTTCGCGTTTCCGGATTACGACACGGTCTGGAAGGCCATGGACGGCGACCTCGGCGCCCATGTCCGCGGCGAGATCAAGAAGGCCGGCCTCGAGGTTATGGACAAGATCTGGGACAACGGCTTCCGCCAGACCACGTCCTCGACCAAGCCGATCACCGGGCCTGACGACCTCAAGGGCTTCAAGATCCGCGTGCCGGTGTCGCCGCTGTGGACCTCGATGTTCAAGGCGTTCGACGCCGCGCCCGCCTCGATCAATTTCAGCGAGGTCTATTCGGCGCTCCAGACCAAGATCGTCGAAGGCCAGGAGAACCCGCTGGCAATCATCTCGACCGCCAAGTTGTACGAGGTGCAGAAATACTGCTCGCTGACCAACCACATGTGGGATGGCTTCTGGTTCCTGGCCAACCGCCGAGCCTGGGAAAAGCTGCCTCAGGACGTGCGCACCATCGTCGCCAAGAACATCAATGCCGCTGCCGTCAAGGAGCGTGAGGACACAGCCAAGCTCAACGCCAATCTGCAGCAGGAGCTGGCGACCAAGGGCCTGACCTTCAATCAGCCGGCCGTGGCGCCGTTCCGCGACAAGCTGCGCACCGCCGGCTTCTACGCCGAGTGGAAGGGCAAGTATGGCGACCAGGCCTGGGACCTCCTGGAAAAGGCCGTCGGCAAGCTGTCGTAACGTGTCGGGGCCGTCGAGGTTCGTATCAGGATGGCTCATGTCGAGGTCGAGGTGACCGCAGTGGTGGGCGAGGTGGCGTTTCAGTCCCCTCGCCGACCTTCGCTGCTGGCTTCGCTCGAGCGCATGCTCGGTCTTGCCGTCGAAATCCCGGCGGCAATCCTGGTCGTCGCCGAGATCGTGATCCTGTTTGCCGGCGTGGTCGCACGCTACGGCCTGCACCGGCCGCTGATCTGGTCGGACGAGCTCGCCTCGATCCTGTTCCTGTGGCTTGCCATGCTGGGCGCGGCGGTCGCGTTCCGCCGCTCCGAGCACATGCGCATGACCGCGGTCGTCGCCAGCGCGCGGCCGGCCATGCGGGCCTATCTCGATCTGGTCGCGACCTCCGCGGCCCTGGCGTTTCTGATCCTGATCGTCTGGCCGGCCTGCGACTACGCCTACGAGGAAAGCTACATCACGACCCCGGCGCTCCAGATTTCCAACATGTGGCGCGCCGCCGCGCTGCCGGCCGGCATCGGCCTGATGGCGGCCTTCGCCTTGCTCCGGCTGCTGCGCGCGGCCGATTGGCGGATGGTCGCGGCCGCTATCGTCAGCGTTGCCGTCATCATCGGCCTGTTCTGGCTGGCGGAGCCGTCGCTGCGGCCGCTCGGCAATCTCAACCTCGTCATCTTCTTCGTCGGCGTCGCAGGGTTCTGTGTGTTTGCCGGCGTTCCCATTGCGTTCGGCTTTGGCCTTGCGATCTTCGGCTATCTCGCATTGACCACGCGGACGCCCGTGATGGTGCTGGTCGGGCGGATGGACGAGGGCATGAGCCACCTCATCCTGCTTTCGGTGCCGCTGTTCGTATTCCTGGGCCTGCTGATCGAGATGACCGGCATGGCGCGGGCCATGGTGGCGTTCCTGGCGAGCCTGCTCGGCCATGTCCGCGGCGGCCTGCACTACGTGCTGGTCGGCGCCATGTACCTGGTCTCGGGCATATCAGGCGCCAAGGCCGCCGACATGGCGGCCGTCGCGCCGGTGCTGTTTCCGGAGATGAAGCAGCGCGGCGCCAAGCCCGGCGATCTCGTCGCGCTTCTGGCGGCCACCGGCGCCCAGACCGAGACCATTCCGCCGAGCCTCGTGCTGATCACGATCGGCTCGGTCACCGGCGTGTCGATCGCCGCCCTCTTTACCGGCGGCTTGCTACCCGGCGTCGTGCTCGCAATCACGCTCTGCATGCTGGTGTGGTGGCGCTACCGCCACGAGGACATGAGCCACGTCCGCCGCGCCCCGGGTGGTGAGATCGGCAAGACCTTCATCGTCGCCCTGCCCGCGCTCGCACTGCCTTTCGTGATCCGCTACGCCGTCGTCGAAGGCGTCGCCACCGCCACCGAAGTGTCCACCATCGGCATCGTCTATGGCGCCCTGGTCGGCCTGCTCGTCTACCGCCGCTTCGACTGGCGGCGGCTGTTTCCGATGCTGGTCGAGACTGCGGCGCTGTCCGGAGCCATCCTGCTGATCATCGGCACCGCGACCGGCATGGCCTGGGGCCTGACCCAATCCGGCTTCTCGCGCTCGCTTGCGGCGGCCATGACCGGACTGCCCGGGGGAGCTGCGACCTTCATCGCCGTCTCGATCCTGGCCTTCACCATTCTCGGCAGCGTGCTGGAGGGCATTCCGGCAATCGTGCTGTTCGGACCGCTGCTGTTTCCGATCGCCCGGGCCGTCGGCGTGCACGAGGTGCACTATGCGATGGTGATCATCCTCGCCATGGGCATCGGACTATTCGCCCCGCCCTTCGGCGTCGGCTATTATGCCGCCTGCGCCATCGGACGCGTCGATCCGGCAGAAGGCATCAAGCCGATCTGGGGCTATCTGCTGGCGCTGCTGGTGGGATTGATCGTCGTCGCGATCTTCCCCTGGATCTCGATTGGATTCCTTTGAGGCGTTTTGACGGAGGGTGTCGATGAGTGAGCGGCAGAACCAGTACGATATCGGTCTCGACAAGACGCCCGCCAATTACGTGCCGCTGAGCCCGCTGAGCTTTCTCGCGCGCAGCGCGGCCGTTTATCCCGATCACGTCAGCACGGTCTATGAGGGCCGCAGCTTCACCTGGGCGCAGACCCATGAGCGCTGCAGGCGTTTTGCGTCCTGGCTCGCCGGCAAGGGCATCGGCGTCGGCGACACGGTCGCGGCGATGCTGCCGAACATTCCCGCGATGAACGAGGCGCACTTCGCCGTGCCGATGACCGGCGCCGTGCTCAACGCGCTGAACATCCGCCTCGATGCGCCCTCGATCGCGTTCCAGCTCGACCACGGCGGCGCGAAAATCATCCTGGTCGATCCCGAGTTTTCGGGTGTCATCGCAGACGCGCTGGCACAGATGAAGGGCCCGAGGCCGTTCGTGGTCGACGTCGACGACGCATCGTTCAAGGGCGGCAGCCGGATCGGCGAGATCGAATATGAAGCGGCCGTCGCGCAAGGCGACCCATCCTTCGCGGCGATCCCGCCGAAGGACGAATGGGATGCGATCGCGCTGAGCTACACCTCGGGCACGACGGGAAATCCCAAGGGCGTCGTCACCCATCATCGCGGCGCGTACCTCAACGCCGTCAGCAACATCCTCGCCGGCAATCTCGGCCAGCATCCGGTCTATCTCTGGACGCTGCCGATGTTCCACTGCAACGGCTGGTGCTTTCCGTGGACCATCGCGGCATCGGCCGGCATCAATGTCTGCCTGCGCAAGGTCGAGCCGACGAAGATCTTCGACCTGATCAAGCAACACGGTGTCACCCACATGTGCGGCGCGCCGATCGTGTATAACGTGCTGATCAACGCCCCCGATGCGCCCAAAGGCAAAGCCGCGCGCCGCGTCGTCGGCCTGATCGCCGGTGCCGCGCCGCCGGTCGCCGTGCTGGAAGGCGCCGAAAGCATCGGCATCAAGCTGACTCATGTCTACGGCCTGACCGAGGTCTACGGCCCCGCCTCCGTCTGCGCCGAACAGCCGGGCTGGGACGAGCTTCCGCCTGCGGAGCGCGCGCGCATGAAACGCCGGCAGGGCGTGCCCTACCCGCTCCAGGAACGCGTTACCGTCATCGATCCGCAGACCATGCAGGAGGTGCCGCGCGATGGCGAGACCATCGGCGAGGTCATGTTCCGCGGCAACATCGTGATGAAAGGCTATCTCAAGAACGAGAAGGCGACCACGGAAGCGTTCGAAGGCGGCTGGTTTCACACCGGCGATCTCGGCGTGCTCGACGAGCACGGCTACGTCATCATCAAGGACCGCTCCAAGGACATCATCATCTCCGGCGGCGAGAACATCTCCTCCGTCGAGGTCGAGGACATTCTCTACAAGCACCCCGCCGTGCTGTTCGCCGCAGTGGTCGCAAAACCCGATCCGAAATGGGGTGAAGTGCCTTGCGCCTTCGTCGAGCTGAAGGACGGCGCCAGCGCCAGCGAAGCCGACATCATCGCCTTCTGCCGCAGCCACATGTCGGGCTTCAAGACGCCGAAGGCCGTCGTGTTCGGACCGATCCCGAAGACCTCGACCGGCAAGATCCAGAAGTTCCTGCTGCGCAGCGAGGTCGGATCGGCGAAGGCGATCACGGCCTGAGCCTGCCGGGCTGCAGACACATTTGGAAACATAGACTGCGTATTCGCGACATGCGTCGCATCGCCGGACATCGTTTGCGCGCCTTCGACGACATCGCGACACGTCAGGAAAAGATTGGAAAACGTTAGAGACGCATTTACGATTCCACCTCACCGGATTCGCTGATTCCAGAAGATTCGCCGCGCGGGCTGCGCGGCTGGCGACCGGCGCGGTTGGGGCGCTTCATGCGGTTGGTGTCGTGAGCACGGACGTGCGTGTCCGTCTGGCGCTGCTGCTGTTGGCAGCTGGCCTGCTGCTGCCGAAGCCGGCCGTAGCGCAAACCATGCGCGAGTTCGGCGCGTTTGCGGGTGCGCCAGGGTTGGGGCCCGGCAATTCGAATGCGCCGGGCTACAACAATTTCTCAGGCACGGCGTTTGGCGGCCCGCCGCCGGCAGCATTCCCAGGCGCATCGTTCGGCAATGGCGGCGGCGGCATGCAGGCGGCCTATGGCTGGAATGGCGAGCCGCCCGGCTTTGCCGGCGCGGCCCGCTTCGGTATGCAGCAAGCCTTCGGCGGCGGCGATCGCATCCCGCAGGCCGAGACGGCCCAGGCGACGTTTCTTGCGATGAGGCAGTTCGCGCAGACCCTGCTCGACCCCGCCATTGACGGGCGCGGCGTTGGGCCCGCCGGGATCGACGCAGAACTCACGGCCTACGCCGATATCGGCAACGAGCAGACGCATGGCGGCATCGGACGCGAGGCCTATGGTGCGATCTACGGCAAGCCCTCGCCGGCGGCACCACATTGGAGCGTCTGGGCGGCCGGCTTTGGCGGTTCGCAGGTGTCGAGCGGCGGCAACGGGTCGGCCAGCCGGAGTTTCGGCACCGTGGCCGGGGCCGATTATTCTCTCTCGCCGCAGACACGCATGGGCTTTGCTCTCGCCGGCGGCAACACCGGCTTTGCCAGCAATTTCTCGAGCGGCCGCTCCGACCTCTTCCAGGCCGGCGGCTTCGTCAGGCACGCGGTCGGGTCGGCCTATGTCACGACTGGGCTCGCCTATGGCTGGCAGGCCATCACCGGCGACTATCAGGTCACGCCGGCGGGCACGGACCCGCTCAACGCAGTGGTCAACGCCAACGCCTATTCCGGCCGCCTCGAGGGCGGTTATCGCGTGGCCACGCGCTGGCTCGGCATCACGCCCTATGCGGCCGCGCAGATCACCAGCTTCCACCTGCCCTCAAATGCCGCGCAGCCGGCTCCGATGGCCGACAGGTCCGCGACGGCGCCCGCCAGCACCAGCTTCACCGACAGCCGCACCGAGCTCGGTTTGCGCATGAGCACGTCCGTAGCGCTGTTCGGCGGCATGATGGGCCTGCGCGGGCGGCTCGCCTGGGCGCATGATTTCAGCGCGGGACAGTCGATTCCGGCGGCGTTCCAGGCCTTGCCGGGTCAGGGACTGGTCGCGGGCAACGCCGCATTGGCGCCAAATGCAGCGCTGGCAGGCGTTGCGATCGAGCTGCGCGACCTGAACGGCTGGTCCGCCACGGCCAATTTCGACAGCGAGGTGTCGGACTTGCTACGCTCCTACACCGGCAGGGCCACGCTGCGTTACGCATGGTGACCCCGCCTCGAAATCGAGCCGGGCGAAAGGCCGCCCGTCCTTACATCTTCTTGTAGGCGTCGACGATCGCCTGGCCGTCCGCCCCGGCCTTCTTGAGCCAGTCGGCCGTGAGCTGTTCGCCGATCTTCTGGAAGCCGGCCTTGAGCGCCGGGCTTGGCGGCTCGACGTTCATGCCTTTCGCCTTGAGCTGATCGAGGTACCAGGTGCTCTTGTCCTGCCAGGCCTTCCAGCCGCGGGTCTCCGCCGTCGCAGCGGCCTTGAGGATCGCCTCCTGGGTCGGCTTGTCGAGCGCCTCGAACGCTGCCTTGTTGACGAACGTGTAGTCCTTGGGGATCCAGGCCTGCACGTCATAGAAATACTTTAGCGACTCCCACGCCTTCGCGTCGTAGCCCGTGCCGCCCGACGACATGAACGAATTCACCACACCGGTCGCGAGCGCCTGCGGCAATTCCGCCGCCTGGATCGTGACAGACTGCGCGCCGACCAGCTCGCCGATACGCGCGGTACCGACATTGTAGGCCCGCCATTTCAGGCCCTTCATGTCCTCGACCGTGGCGAGCGGCTTGTTGACGTAGACCCCCTGCGGCGCCCAGGGCACGACGAACAGCAGCTTGAGCCCCTGCGCGTCGAGCTTCTTGGCGATCGCAGGCTTGGAGGCCTGATACAGCTTCATCGCGTCCGGGAAGCTGGTTGCCAGGAACGGGACGACGTCGATGCCGAACAGCGGATCCTCGTTCTCGTGGATCGAGAGCAGCACCTCGCCCATCTGCGCCTGCCCGGTCATCACCGCGCGCTTGATATCTGGCGCCTTGAACAGCGAAGCACCGGGATGAACCGTGATCTGGAGCTTGCCGGACGTGGCGGCATCGACATCCTTGGCGAAGGCGACGAGATTTTCGGAGTGCGGATTGTCCGCCGGATATGCCGCCGGCAGATTCCATTTGGTTTGGGCCAAGGCGGGGGTCGCAATCGCCATAACGCCCGCGATCAAGGACGCGCGCAATAAACGAGACATCATCGGACTTCTCCTCACATTCGATTTGATTACGCTCAGTCTGGGAAAGCGAGCTTGGGCAGGAACATCACGATTTGCGGATACTCCGTGATGATGAACACCGCGGCGAGCAGCAGGACGAAGAACGGAAACGCCGCGCGCGCAACCGTGAACGTGTCGCGTCCACTCATGTTCTGCAGCACGAACAGATTGAAGCCGACCGGCGGCGTGATCTGCGCCATCTCGACGTGGATGATGAGGTAGACGCCGAACCAGACCAGGTCGAGACCGGCCTGCTTGACCATCGGCAGCACGATGACGGCGGTCAGCACGATCATCGAGATGCCGTCGATCAGGCAGCCGAGGATGATGTACATGATGCTCAGATACAGCGCGAGCATGCCCGGCGTGAGCTGCTGCCCCTGCACCCAGGTGGCGAGTGCGGCCGGAATGCCGGTATAGGCCATCGCCGCCGTGGTGTACGCCGCGCCCGCCAGGATCAGCATGATCATGCAGGTCAGGCGCGTCGCGCTCATGATGCTCTCGAGGAAGTTCTTGCGCGTGAGCGTGCCGCTCCACCACGCCAGCAGCAGCGCGCCCGTCACACCCCACGCAGCGCATTCCGTGGCGGTCGCGAAGCCCAGCACCAGCGATAAAAAGACTGCCATGATCAGCAGCAGGCAGGGCGCAAGCCGCGCCGACTCCTGCAGCTTCTGTCGGAACGGCATCGGCGGATCGCGCGGCGGAACCTTGTTGGGATTCAGCAGCGACCAGATGATGATGTAGCCCGAATAGAGCACCATCACGAGCACGCCCGGCAGGAAGCCGCCGAGGAACACCTGAAGCACGGAGACATTCGCCGTGACCGCGTAGACCACCATGGGGATCGAGGGCGGGATCAGGAGACCGAGGGTCCCCGAGCCTGCGAGTGAGCCGAGGCTCAAGCCCTTGTCGTAGCCACGCTTGTCGAGTTCGGGCAGCGCGATCTTGCCGATCGTCGCGCAGGTCGCGGCCGACGATCCCGAGACGGCGGCGAAGATGCCGCAGCCGATCACGTTGACATGCGTCAGGCGCCCGGGGAGCCACTGGACCCAGGGCGACAGTCCCCGGAACATTTCTTCCGACAATTTGGTGCGGAAGAGGATCTCCCCCATCCAGATGAACAGCGGCAGCGCGGCCAGCGTCCACGACGAGCTGGCGCTCCAGGTGGTGGTGGCAAGCACGGCGCCGAGTGGCAAGCTGGTCGTCAGCGCCATCGCCACGAAGCCGACGAGCCCGAGCGAGACCGCGATCCAGACGCCGCTTCCCAGCAGCAGGATCATGACGCCGAGCAGGACGAACGACAGCTCGATCATGCCGAGATTGGCCATGGTCAACCTCCGCCGCCCTGCGAGATGCGTTCGACGAATTCTTCCGGCGTCTCGTCGGGCGAGCCCAGCTCGTAGCTCGGCCGGTTGCCACTGACGACGCTGATCATCTCATCGATCAGCGCGATCGACAGGATCGCGAGACCGCCGGCGAAACCGAGTTGCGGAATCCAGAGCGGAAGCGCGACCACACCCTGCGCCACATCGTTGAAGCGCCAGGAATCGTAGGTCATCTGCACGGCATAGCGGGTGAAATAGAGAATGAAGGCGGTGGCGATACCGAGCGCCACGATCTCCGCGATCCACTTGGTCCGCCCGTGCAGCCGTTCCAGCAGCAAGCCGACGCGGATCATCTCTCCCCGCTTGAAGGTATGCGCCAGGCCGAGAAAGGCCATCGCGGCCATGCACCAGGACGCAAAATCGTCACCGGCGGGAATGTTGATCGCAAATTGGCGGCCGACCGACATGGTCATCATGATCGCAAAGATCGCAACCAGGAAGACGCCGGCGGCGTAGCCTGCTCCGAGATAAAGGAGATCCAGCGCACGGCGCACCGGTCCCCCAGCCGTTAGGTCATCCCCTGCCACGCAATCCCCATCTTCATACGAGGCGTTTCGGTCGACCCGGCGATCACGCATCGCTCGCCGCCGATCCAGCCTCAATATCGCCCTTGGCCAACGCCTGTCTTTCAGACGTTAGATCAACATGATGGGGCCGATGCAAGCAAGGACTATGCCTGCGGTGCGGCGGAATTTCTACCGCAGGTTCAGCGCGTCTCCAGCCGCAGCCCGTCATAGGCCGGCACCACGCCGGCGGGCAGCGATTGCCTGATGACCTCGTAGTCGACGTCGGCGGTCATGTTGGTGATGACGGCGCGCTTCGGCTTGAACCGCTCGATCCAGGACAGCGCGTCGTTGATGCTGAAATGGCTGACATGGTTGGTGTAGCGCAGCCCGTCGACGATCCAGAGGTCGAGATTCTCCAGTGCACCCCAGCTCTCGCGCGGGATGTCATTGAGGTCGGGCGTGTAGGCGGCGTCTCCGATACGATAGCCGAGCGCGGGAATGGCGCCGTGCTGAACCAGGAACGCCGTCATCGTCACCGCGCCGCCCTTCCCCAGGATGATCTGGCTCTCGCCCGCCTCGATCGAATGCCGCGTCAGGATCGGCGGGTAGTCGCTGCCCTCCGGCGAGATGAAGCAATAGGAAAACCGCGCCATGATGTCCTTGGCGGTCGACTGGTTGAAGTAGGTCGGGATGCGGCGGCGCATATGCATCACGACCGAACGCAGATCGTCCATGCCGTGGGTCTGGTCGGCGTGCTCGTGCGTCAAGAAAACCGCGTCGATGTGGTCGACATTGGTCGAAAGCAATTGCTCGCGCAGATCCGGCGAGGTGTCGATCACGATGCGTGTGGTGCCGTGCTCGGAGGTCCGCTCCACCAGCAGCGAGCAGCGGCGACGGCGGTTCTTGGGATTGTTGGGATCGCAGGCGCCCCAACCGAGCGCCGGGCGCGGTACGCCGGCGGAGGAGCCGCAGCCCAGGATCGTCAGCGTCAGCGCCATGCGGCTCCCAATTTCAAGCTTTCACCTTCGAGAACAGGCGGAAGAAATTCTCGGTGGTCTGACGCGAGATTTCATCGAGCGACACGCTGCGTGTCTCGGCCAGCACCTTTGCGACCTCGATCACATAGGCCGGCTCGTTGCGTTTGCCGCGGAACTTGCCCGGCGCAAGATAGGGCGAGTCCGTTTCGACCAGGATGCGATCGGATGGCAATTCGGCAGCAAGCGCGCGCAAGGCTTCCGACTTCTTGAAGGTCAGGATTCCCGTGAATCCGACATAGAGCCCGAGCGACACCGCCTTCAGCGCCAGCTCACGCCCGCCCGTGTAACAATGCAGCACGGCGCGAAACGAACCCTTTGCCGCCTCGTCTTCCAGGATGCGGGCGCAGTCCTCGTCAGCTTCGCGGGTGTGGATCACCAGCGGCAGGCCGGTGGCGCGGGCGGCGGCGATGTGGGCGCGAAAGCCCCTCGCCTGCGCTTCCGGCGAGCCGTTGTCGTAGAAATAGTCGAGCCCGGCCTCGCCGAGCGCGACGACCTTGGGATGCCGCGAGAGCGAGATCAGCTCGTCCGGCGAAATGCCGTCCTCCTCATCCGCGTGGTGCGGATGAGTGCCGACCGAGCAGTAGACGTCGTCGTAGCGCTCAGAGATGGCTAGGAGCTGATCGAGCTTTCGCACCCGAGTCGAGATCGTGACCATGCGACCGATGCCGGCCGCGCGCGCTCGCGACACGATCCCGTCGAGATCCTCCGCAAAATCGGGGAAATCCAGATGGCAGTGGCTGTCGACAAGCATTATCGAGCGTCGCTTTCCAGAACCCAGAGGTCGGCCGTCCGCGGTCCCGACCTTCGACGGTGCTGGATGGCTGTCGACGGGGGCCTCAACTCACAGGTAGGGCTAGTGCGAGGAGACGTCAACCGGACCGCCGATCTCGCGCTCCGGCCGGTTCCTGCGCGGCCAAGCGCCGTGGGCAATCAGGATCAGAGGTCCAGTGCCTCGCGCACCTTCTGCGCCAGCCTGTCGCTCCTGTAGGGTTTTTGCAGCAGATGCACCCCGGCATCGAGCCGACCATGATGGACGATCGAGTTCTCGGTATAGCCCGAGGTGAACAGAACCCGAATGCCTGGGAAGCTCTGTCCGATCCGTTCCGCGAGTTCACGTCCTGTCATGCCGCCAGGCATCACGACGTCCGTGAACAACAGATCGGGCGCTCCGGAACGCGAAACCTCAAGGAGCGCGGACGGTCCGTCGGCGGCCTCCGTCACCCGATAGCCCAGGCGACGCAATTGCTGGACGGCAAACATCCGCACGTGAGGATCGTCCTCGACGACGAGGATGGATTCAGAGCCGTTCGCGACTGGTTCCGGAGCTTGGGAAGACGGGACACCGGTCGTCGCGCCGGCTTCGGCGCGCGGCAAATAGATCTTGATGCACGTGCCGTGGCCGACTTCGCTGTAGACCTGGATGTGTCCGCCCGTCTGTTTGACGAAGCCATACACCATGCTGAGTCCGAGTCCCGTCCCCTTGCCGACCGGCTTGGTCGTAAAGAACGGCTCGAAAATGCGGTTACGCATCTCCGGGGCGATGCCGCTGCCCGTGTCGGACAAGGCCACCATGACGTACTGGCCTGGATTGACCTCCAAGTTGTGCGCGGCATAATCGTCCGAGAGATCGACATTGGCCGTCTCGATCGTCAGCTTGCCACCCTGCGGCATCGCATCGCGCGCATTGAGGACGATATTGAGAATGGCAGTCTCGGTTTGACGGATATCGGCGGTCACGCTCCACAACGACTTCGCAAGTCGAAGTTCGACTTCGACATTCTCGCCGATGGTACGCCGCAGCAGCGCGTTCATGTGCGTCACGACCTCATTCAGATCGAACGTGCTGGGCTCGAGCGCCTGGCGGCGCGCGTAGGCGAGCATCAGTTGCGTCAGGCTCGCGCCGCGCTCGGCGGCGGCGATGATCGGCTCGACCAGCTTGCGAAGTTCGTCGCTATTGATCTCCTGCTTGAGGACCTCTGCGTTGCCGAGGACGACAGTCAGCAGATTGTTGAAGTCATGGGCGATGCCGCCAGTCAACTGGCCGATAGCTTCCATCTTCTGCGCCTGTGCGAGTTGCGCTTCGATTCGCTTGCGGTCCGTGATGTCCTCCGTCAGGAAGGCGACGCCGCCGATGTTGCCGAGCGCATCGAACCAGGGGCGCACCTCCCAGCGCAGCCATTGCAGCCGTCCGTCGGATCTCGTGAACGAATCCTCGTCGGCATGAAGCGTCTCGCCCGCAAGGGCGCGGCGGTGAATCGCGCGCCAGCGCTCCGGAATTTCGGGAAAGACTTCATAATGTGACAGCCCGCGCAGATCGCGCCCAAGGAGACCGTAGTCGACCAGCCAGCGGTCGCTGTAGACGATGTAACGCAGCTCATTATCGAGCATCGCGATCGCGGCGGGTGAGTATTTGATGAAATATCTTAGGCGCTCCTCGCTCTCGCGCAAGGCTTCCGCTGCTCCTTGCTGGAGCGCTTCGAGAGTTCTGCGGCTGGAAACGTCCCTCACTGCAGCGATCGCGGCATACCGGTCGGCCAAAATGATCGGACTGATGCTGATCTCGGCCGGGAATTCCGTCGTGTTTTTACGACGCCCATACAGCAGCAATCCACCACCCATCATTCGGGAGGTCGGCTTCCGGAAATAAGCCTTGAGCTGATAGGAGTGTTCGCCGCGAAATCGTTCTGGGATCAGCACCTCGATCGAGCTGCCGACAAGCTCGTCGGGCGCGTATCCGAAAATGTCGGTGACGCGGTCGCTGGCGAATTCGATCACGCCAGCGGCGCTGATCATGATAACGGCGTCCGGACTGGCCGCCAGGACCCCTCTGAACCTCGCTTCGCTTTCGCGCAAATCGGCCGCTATGCGGTCTCGATGAGCCGGTCCCTGCCCCCAACTCAGGTTACGCAGCCGCTGCCAAAATCCGGGTCTGCGCGACCTCCCAAGCTTTTTTGGCGACTTGCCGTCGTCCTTGATATCCGGTGGACCCAATTCTCACCTATCTTGCCCAGGTGCGAAAAGCAGAGTCCGGCGCTGAAGTTGCATTGATCTGGATCAATGACACGAATCGAATCGCGTGCGCGGCGTCGGTCGCGCGGCTAGCCGCCCATCTAAATACCTGTCAGCAAGGGGCTGCAGAGGTTCCGGCATCCCGCGCAAGCCCTCCCAGGCAAGCGTAAGGCCGGGCGCCCGGCGCCGAGTCGCTGAGCAGTGTTTAAGCCGTGGGCTCGATATAGCGCGGGAATGCCGGCGTCGGCGCAGGCAGCGTCGAGCCCGGCGCGATCCGCTTGGCCCCGCCGAGCATGGCGAAGGTGCGCTCGGCTTCGGGGACACCAAGGCTGTCGAGCAGCTTGCCCGAAGCGGCCGGCATCGCCGGCTGGGCCAGGATCGCGATCTGGCGCACGACTTCGGCGGTGACATAGAGCACCGTTTTCTGCCTGATGGGATCGGTCTTGGCGAGCGCCCACGGGGCCTCGCCCGCGAAATAGCGGTTGGCCTCCGCGACCACGGCCCACACGGCGTTGAGCCAGTGATGGATCTGCTGCGTTGCCATGGCCTCGCGCGATGCGACCACCATGCCGTCGGCCATCGCCAGGATCGCCTTGTCGTTGTCGCTGAATTCGCCGGGCTCGGGCAGCACGCCGCCAAGTTGCTTGGCGATCATCGACAGTGAACGCTGCGCCAGATTGCCGAGATCGTTGGCGAGGTCGGCGTTGATGCGTGCCACGATGGCCTCGTGGTTGTAGTTGCCGTCCTGGCCGAACGGCACCTCGCGCAGGAAGAAATAGCGCACCTGATCGACGCCGTACTGGTCGGCGAGGTTGAAGGGGTCGACGACGTTGCCGACCGACTTCGACATCTTCTCACCTCTGCTGAACAGGAAGCCGTGGGCATAGACCCGCTTCGGCAGCGGGATGCCGGCCGACAGCAGGAACGCCGGCCAATACACCGCGTGGAAACGGATGATGTCCTTGCCGATGATGTGCACATCGGCCGGCCAATAGCGCCAGTTCTTGTCGCTCTCGTCGGGGAAGCCGACGCCGGTGATGTAGTTGGTCAGCGCGTCGACCCAGACATACATCACGTGATCCTCGTCGCCGGGCACCTTGACGCCCCAGTCGAACGTGGTGCGCGAGATCGAGAGATCGCGCAGGCCGCCTCTGACGAAGCTCACCACCTCATTCTTGCGGGAGTCCGGGCCGATGAAATCAGGATGATCCGCATAGAGCTTGAGCAGCTTGTCCTGATACGCCGAGAGGCGGAAGAAATAGCTCTTCTCCTCGACCCATTCGACCGGCGTTCCCTGCGGGCCGAGCCTGACGCCGTCGTCGTTCACGCGTGTCTCGTCCTCGGCGTAATAGGCTTCGTCACGGACCGAGTACCAGCCCGCATAGGTGTCGGCGTAGATGTCCCCGTTCGCTTCCATACGCCGCCAGATCTCCTGGCTGGAGCGATGATGCTGCTCCTCGGTGGTGCGGATGAAGCGATCGAACGACACGTTCAGGCGCTGGTCCATCTCCTTGAAGCGGCCGGCATTGCGGGTCGCGAGGGCTGCGGCGGACATGCCCTCGCCGGCCGCCGTCTGCACCATCTTCTGTCCGTGCTCGTCGGTGCCGGTCAGGAAGAACACGTCCTTGCCGTCGAGCCGGGCAAAACGCGCCAGCACGTCTGTCGCGATCGCCTCATAGGCATGGCCGATATGCGGGCTGCCGTTGGGGTAAGCGATTGCGGTCGTGATGTAGAAGACGTTGTCGCGCGCCGGGGCGGCAATGGGCGCGGCGGCTTGCGGAGCTGCGACGGGCTTCGGCGCAGGCTGCACCTCGGGCTTCGACACTTTGGGCTTGGCAGCCTTCGGCGGCACGACGACGGCAGCCGGCGCCGCGATCGCAGCAGGTGCAGTGGCCTTTGCCGTCTTGGCTACTGTCTCCGCCGGAGCCTTCGCTGCTTTCTTGGCCGGTTTCTCGGCTGGCTTCTTGGCCGCTTTCTTCACTGCCTTCTTGGCGACGACCTGCTTCTTTGCAGCCTTCTTGCCGGCTCCCTTTGCCGACTTCGCGACGCTCTTCTTCACGCCCTTCTTGCCGGTAGCTTTCTTGGCCTTCTTGACCTTCTTGGCGGCTTTGCGCGCAAGCGCTTTCACGGCCTTCTTGGCGGTTTTCTCGGCGGCCTTCTTCGTAGCCTTCTTGCCCTTGGCGGTTTTCTTAGCTCGCGTTGCCACGACGAATTCCTTTACCGGCTTCTCGAAATCTGGAAACGAACCTGAGTTCGACTATTGATTTGCGCATGATCCTTTTCGGAAAACCGCTGCGCACTGTTCCGGATCATGCTTTAGCGCGTTGCGTCCGCCAGCCAGCCGAACACCGAGAAAACCAAGGGCTTGCGCTCCAGATTGTAGGTTTCGGTGTCGCGCGCGGCGCGGACGATCTTTTCCCATACCTCGCTTAAGCGCGCAAGGCGCGGCAGGTTCTGGTTGGCATTGGCCTCGTCCGCATGCAGCCGTTCCGCAATCCAGCGATCGATGCCGTCGATGAAGGCGGCGAGCGCGACGCGGTCGCTGGTGGGAAGCGAATCGCCGAGCGTGTGCAACTCGCGCGGATCGACCTGCGGCAGGCGCGCAAGCAGCGCCGCCGTGCGTTGCTGGAGCTTCAGCGCGTCGCCGCCGAGCAGCGTCAGGGCTCGTGCAACGCTCCCCTCCGAGGCCTCCGCCGCCTCGCGCAGCGCGGGATCGTTCGGATCGAGCTCGGCCGCTGCAGCCGCAGCCCCGATCACATCGTCCGTTGCGAGCGGCCGCAGGCGGAGCTTGCGGCAACGCGACTGGATCGTGGCAAGCACGCGCGCGGGCGCGTGGCTCACCAGCAGGAACAACGATTGCTGGGGCGGCTCCTCCAAAATCTTCAGGAGCGCGTTGGCCGCATTCGGGTTGAGCTCGTCCACGGTGTCGACGATGCAGACGCGCCAGCCTTCTGCCGCCGCGGTCGAGCCGAAGAAGCCGATCGTCTCGCGCGTCTCGTCCACGGTGATCACGGTGCGCATCACGCCGCGATCGTTGGCGGTACGCTCCAGCGTCAGCAGGCCGCCATGCGAACTCGCCGCGACCTGCCGCGCCACGGGGTCGTCGGGATCGATCGCGAGGTCCTCGGCGCGCTGCACGGCTTCCGCGAGCGGCTGGCCATGAGCGAGCACGAAGCGCGCCATGCGATAGGCCAGCGTCGCCTTGCCGATCCCCTGGGCCCCGCCGATCAGCCAGGCATGCGGAATCCGGCCGCTGCGATAGGCCGCCAACAGCGCCGCCTCGGCCTCGCGATGGCCGAACAGACGGCTCGTCTCGCGCGGATGCGGAATGGCGCTTTCGCGCTCGGTCTGACGCGGGCTCATGCCGACACCACCGAAGCCGGCGTCGGAAGCAGGCGATCGCGCAGAGCAGTCCAGACGCGGCCTGCGACCGTGTCAGGATCGGAATTGGCGTCGATCAGCACGCAGCGCGCGGGATCGTCGGCTGCGATCTTGCGATAGGCCTCGCGCAGGCCCTGATGGAAACTGAGCTGCTCGCTCTCGAACCGGTCGGGCGTGCCGCTGCCGCGGCGCGCGGCGGCGCGTTGCAGGCCGATCTCGACCGGCAAATCGAGGATGATGGTGAGATCCGGCTTGAGATCGCCGATCGTGACCCGCTGCATCGCGTTGATCAGCCCGGCCGGCACGCGGCCGAGGCTGCCCTGATAGGCCCGCGTCGAGTCGGCGAAGCGGTCGCACAGCACCCATGTGCCCTGGTTGAGCGCCGGGAGGATCACGGTGCGGACATGGTCATCGCGCGCGGCGGCGAACAGCAGCGTCTCTGCCTCGGGGCCGAGCAGCCTGCCCATGCCCGACAGCACCAGATGACGCATGATCTCGGCGCCCGGCGAGCCGCCCGGCTCACGGGTGACTCGGATGCGCAGCTTTGCCGCCTTGAGGCGGTCGGCGAGCTTCTTGATCTGGGTCGATTTGCCGGTGCCCTCACCGCCTTCAAAGGTGATGAAGCGTCCGCGTCCGGACGGCCGCTGTCCCGCGCTCTCACTCATGATCAGAGCTTCTCGGCGCCTGCGCGGAACATGCCGATCACGAGCTCGCTGGCGCCGTCGATCGCCCGGCGCACGGTCGAGCCGGTGCCGATCGCTTCGGCGGCATAGACCGGCGTCTCCACCGCGATGTTGCCGCTGCGCCAGACCCTGACCACACCGACCCGCTGGCCGGCCTCGACCGGCGCCCGAACCGGGCCGCTATAAACGACGCGCGCGATCAGCTTGTCACTGCCGTTCTTGTGCACCATCACCTTCACCGGAGTCTTGGCGACGAGCTTCACCGAGCGACTCTCGCCGCCGAACACCTTGGCATAGCCGACGGGCTGGTCGGCCGCGATCAGCGTGCGGGTCTCGAAATTGCGGAACCCCCATTCCAGCATTTTCTTGGCTTCCGTGGCACGATCCTCGGGATCTTCCAGCCCGTTGACGACGACGATCAGCCTCGTCCCGTTCTGTACCGCCGAACCGACCATGCCGTAGCCGCCTTCCTTGGTGTAGCCGGTCTTGAGGCCGTCGGCGCCTTCCATCGAATTGAGCAGCGGATTGCGGTTGGGTTGGCGGATCTTGTTCCAGGTGTACTCCTTCTCGCCGAACAGTTTGTAGAATTCGGGGAAGTCCAGGATGATGTGCCGGGCGAGGATTCCGAGTTCGCGCACGGTCATTTTGTTGGCGGGGTCGGGCAACCCGTTGGAGTTGCCGAAGGTCGATCTGGTCATGCCGAGCTCGCGGGCGCGCTTGGTCATGAAGTCGGCCGCAAAGATCTTCTCGTTGCCCGCCATGGCTTCGGCGAGCGCGATGCAGGCGTCGTTGCCGCTCTGGATGATCGCGCCGTGCAGGAGATCGTCGACCGAGACCTTGCTGTTGATGGCGGCGAACATGGTCGAGCCGCCCGAGGGCGCGCCGCCCCGGCGCCAGGCGTTCTCACTGATCCGGTACTCGTCGGTCAGCTTGATGTCGCCCTTCTTGATCGCATTGAAGACGACCTCCGCCGTCATCAGCTTCATCATGCTGGAGGGCGCGCGCAGCTCGTCGGCATTCTTCTCGAACAGCACGCTGCCGCTCGTGGCCTCGATCAGGATCGCGGTTGGGGCATCGCCGTCGAAGCCGGCATCCTCGGTTTTCTTCGCGCCCTGGACGCTCTGGTTCGCGGCCCAAAGCGCCCCGCTCCAGCCGATGCTTGCCGCCAGGACCGTCGCGATCAGGCCGCGCGCCAGCGCTCCGGCGGTGAACCGGGTGCGACGGTGCGAAGGAAGACGACATACCATGGCCAAGCCCTGAGAGCAGCGTTCTAACAGCTGGAATCGGTGCGAACAACGCGGGGGTTGGACACCTGCCCGAAGATTGCACGATTCTCGCCGCGCCCCTATCGTGGCACCTTATGTTTCCCGACCAAACCCCTGAAACAAGGCGGAAAAGCGATGTCCTCCACCCGCGTGATCAAGGCCAACGGCATCGATCTCTTCATCCGCGAAGCCGGCCAGGGGCCCCTGGTGGTGCTTTGCCATGGCTGGCCGGAGCTGTCCTATTCCTGGCGCCACCAGATTCCCGCCCTCGCCGGGGCCGGATTTCACGTCGTCGCCCCCGACATGCGTGGCTATGGTCAGAGCTCGGCGCCGCCCGACGTGAATGCCTATTCGATCTTCGACACGGTCGGCGACGTGGTTGGCCTGGTGCAGGCGCTCGGCGAGACCAGGGCGATGGTGGTCGGGCACGATTGGGGCGCGCCGGTCGCCTGGCACGCGGCGCTGTTCCGGCCGGACATCTTCGCGGCGGTCGCGGGGCTGAGCGTGCCGCCGCCGTTCCGCGGGCGCGGTAGGCCGCTCGACCTGTTGCGCCAGGGCGGCGTCACCAACTTCTACTGGCAGTATTTCCAGGCCCCCGGGGTCGCCGAGGCCGAGCTCGAGCGCGATGCCGCCCGCACCATGCGCATCGTGCTCGGGGGACGCGGGCTCGCCGATCCCACTGCCGCCATGTTCGTGCAGGAGGGCCAGGGCTTTCTCAGCCACGCGACCGCCGAGGAGCCCCTGCCCGCATGGCTCAGCGAGGAAGATCTCGCCTATTTCACCGAGAGCTTCCGCAAGTCCGGCTTTCGCGGCGGGCTGAACTGGTACCGCAACATCGACCGCAATTGGGAGCTGACGGCGCCTTGGCAGGACGCACAGATCCGTCAGCCCTCGCTGTTCATCGCCGGCTCCCGGGACGCCGTCATCACCGGCCTGATCGGCGCAAAGCGCGTCAACGAGCTCGAGCGTGTGCTGCCCAATCTGAAGCGAAAGCTGATCATCGAGGGCGCCGGCCACTGGGTGCAGCAGGAACGGCCCGACGAGGTCAACGCTGCGCTTGTGGAGTTCCTGCGCCAAGCGTCGGCGCGCTAGCCGATATCCTTTCTCATCGCAATGTACGCGGCGCCCGCAGCCTCCCGCTCGACAAATCCGTGCCGCAGGTAAAACCGGCGCGCCCTCACATTGCTCGCGAGCACCGTGAGCGTCAGCGCACCGACACTCTGCTGCCGAGCGCTCGCTTCGAGAGCGTCGAGGATCTTCGCGCCGGCGCCGCGACCGCAAGCGGCCGGCAGCAGCGCGATGTCGATGATGTGCCAGTGCCCGCTTGCGCAATGAAGCAGCAGACGACCGATCGCGCCCCCGTCTCGTGTGACGATCAACGAGATCGCGTTCGGAAACTGCACGGCATAGCCGTTCGTCTGGCCGCGGAATTGTTGTTCGAGAACCTGCTCGAGGATCGGCCCGGACAGTCCTGCGGCTATGAATTGCCTGCTCCTGGCCTCGCGGAACAGCTGCCGCGTGAACGGCTCATCACCGGGATCGGCTGACCGCAGGCGCAAATCCGGATCGCCAGGGACAATGTCGAGCCGCGCGCCGCCGTCGATCATGCGTGGGCGCTATGGAAAGCTCGGAAAGATACCCGCATAGGCAATGCACATGATCAGGGCCTGGGTCGGCTGCATGTTGTCGTGAGGCAGGCTCTGCCCGGTGAACGTGACCGCGTTCGGCGAAAAAGTGAGATTGCCGGGCGGATCCACGAAGCCGTTGAACACCGGATTGAGCGCGACCATGTTCATTCCCGTCCCGGGACCGGGCGCGGCATTTTGCGCAGTGTTGCTGCCCAGTTGCAGCGCGTGCGTGTGCATCGCCATGTTGTCGCCGATCAGGCTGACCTGGGAGCTGCCGATGGACTCGCCGACGACGCGCGGCTGCAATCCCGGCCCGGTACCCTGACTGATCGTCACCGCGCCGTTGAGATTGGGCAAAGCGAAGTTGGTCGTGCCGTTGCCACCGTAATTGGTGCCGATCAGCGCAAACAACGGCGTGAAGGCTTGAACGGCGACAAGCTGTCCGAAGCACGGCAGCCAGGCATTGTTGAAGCCGCCAACCGCGAAGGCAAACGGGAACGCCTGAATTTCGCCGACGTAGGGAGTTGACATGTTGCTTTCCTTGAGACGAGCCCAGTACCCGGGCGGCCTAGCCCGGTGACGGAAAAATGCCGTTGAAGCAGATGCAGTAGTTGGCGACGACGGTCGGCATCATGTTGTTGTGTCCGATGTTCTTGCCTGCCGTGGTGACGCAAGGAGCCATCGTCGCGTAGGGCGCGGCATTCATGACCGGCGCGTAAAGATTGCCGGTTGAAGCCGTTGCCAGGTGCACGGTCGGTCCCGGTGTTGCCGTGTCGGCGGTGGCCGTGGACGACATCAGCGAATGGCTGTGCACCGGCATTTCCGCTTCGATCAGCGTATGATCTTCCTCTCCCGCCATTTGGCCAAGCGCATAGGTAGGGAGGCCCTGTCCGGTGCCCTGGCCGATCGGAACGCGACCGCGCAGATCGGGGAGATTGAAGGTCTGCACTCCGTCGCCGCCATAGGTCGTGCCGATGACCGCATAAAGGACGTCGTATTGTGAGATCGCCAGCGACTGTCCGCTGCAGGCCAGCCAGCCATCCGGGACTCGCGGAAAGCCGAACAGACGTATCTCGCCGATAAACGGATCTGCCATCGCAAAACTCCCCTCTCTCTCTGTGCACGCCAGCCTGATTGTGCCGATGGACAAGACGCGCGATAGGTTCGAAGCGTTGAAATTTGATCTGGTCGGTGGAGACCCGATCCGGGGAGTTGCTAGTTTCGCGAGGGGTAGGTGCCCTGCATCGCGATCAAATAGTTGATGACGAGATAGGGCTGCATGTTGTTGTGCGGTTGGCCGCTGCCCTCGTTCACCAAATTCGTGCCGGTCGCGAGCGGGGTCTCGGCACTGCCTGCGGTCAGGAAGATATTCTTCCCGGCCGGCGCTGTGCTCGTCGCAAAAATGTTGTTGTCGGGCGGTGCACCGCGTCCCTGGCCGTTCGCAGCCGTCGCCTGGATGAGGTGATTGTGCTGCGGCAGCTGGAGCGCGGTCATGTTGACCGACACCGATCCGCCGAGCGCGCCGGCCGGATAGGCTCCGGAGCTGCCGCTCGAACCAAGAATGGCGCGGCCGCGCAGATCGGGAAGCGCAAACGTCGTCACGCCGTTGCCGCCATAATAGGTACCGAGCAAAGAGAACAAGGCCTGATTGGGCTGGATCGCGAGCAGCGCTCCGTTGCAGAGCGCCCAATTCCTCGGGATCGTTGCGCCGGCGAAAGGCATGATCTGCCCCAGAACAGGCTCGTACGGCATAACCCCTCCCCCAAAAAATCAAGTGATCTGTCGCGTGACCATGCGAACGACGACGGCAATACCTAAATTAAAGAATGAAATTATAGAACCGCACTCGCTTAGATTGTTAACCAGGCTGCGTTGACAGTCAAGCAGGCGCACAACCATAAATCGACATCCTCGGCGATCATTGCCGAAGCACGCATTTGTTGCCGCAATGCCACGGTTCGCCGGAAAGTAGTCCTCCTGGATGACGTTTCGGGGCGTTTAGGCCTGCATGCGCTTGCATTGTTTCCGGCATCAGACCCTAAATGCACGCAAGAATTTACGCGATCAATTGCACAATCAGGGATTTCAGCGCGGAAGCTCTTATGTCGGGAGCTGCCGCAAGGGGGGCCGGTGAGTCACGCTTTTGCTGTGGCCGTGCCAGTAATAGCCCGGGAATGGGCGGGCTTGGCGTACAACAGCCGGACCGGGCATCGGCGCATATCGCGGACCCTTTGGCGCGCGGTTCAAAGCATCGGCCTCGCGGCCGTCTTGATGATTGGTACCATCGCGGCAGCGAATGCGGCGTGCACTGTCACGACCGGCTCGACAAACGCTGCAACGATCACGATCAACGGCACCGGCGGCGGCAACACCGTCGGTCTTTGTGTCACCAACAATTCCGTGGCGTGGGGTCTTTACGGCTCATCGAACGGCAGCAATCCCAACGTTGATGCCTTCAACAACTATCCGATGACGGCGGGAGGCCTCACCCCTACCAATCTGAGTTACACGACGAGCAAGGGAACCTACACACTCGTTCCCGTGCCGGATGGCGGTTTTACGTCGTTTCCCGAGTACGACATCACGCTCAACTCGCAATCGGGCGGGGGAACCGACACGATTGTGATCTGGTACGCAAGCGCCTGCACGGTGGCCAACCAGTGCAATTTCAATCCCGAGCTGACTGACACGTCCTTTACGATCACCGTCAACCTTCCAACGCCAACGGTAACGGCTGTCTCTCCGACCGCGGGACCGACCGCGGGCGGCAACAGCGTCGTCATCACCGGCGCGAATTTGACCGGCACAACCGGGGCCGGCGGCGTCAAGTTCGGCGCCACCAATGCCACCAGCTACACCGTCAACTCCGCGACGCAGATCACGGCAGTCGCGCCGGCTGGGGCCGCCGGTACCGTCGACGTCACCGTCACCAACAATGGCGTGACGTCTGCGACATCGGCCGCTGACCAGTACACTTATGTCAGCCCGCCGACGGTGACCTCGGTTTCTCCGACCCAGGGCCCGCAGACCGGCGGCACGACCGTGGTCATCACCGGCACGAACCTTTCCGGCGCGAGCGCGGTCACATTCGGAGCAACGGCCGCAACAGGCTTCACGGTCAATTCGGCGACCCAGATCACGGCGACGTCACC